>CACXDV010000029.1 GCA_902766585.1 uncultured Ruminococcus sp. | reverse complement strand
GTGAGGGATTCGAACCCTCGAAACGGGGTTAGCGTTTACACGATTTCCAATCGTGCTCCTTCGGCCAGCTCGGACAACTCTCCAAAGTAATTCGTTACTAAAATTGAACGCTTGATAATTATATCATATAGAGATCAAAAAAGCAAGTATGAAATTAAGAAAAAAATTAATTATTTTTTCAAAAAAGTCTTGCATTTAATGAAATGGTGTGCTATAATAACTATCGTTGCAGGAAATGCAGCAAACGAATGGGAGCATAGCTCAGCTGGGAGAGCATCTGCCTTACAAGCAGAGGGTCATAGGTTCGAGCCCTATTGTTCCCACCAAAACGAAGATCCTGATACGCAAGTGTCAGGATCTTTATTTTATTCATTATCAAATTTTTCCAAAAAAAAGCCATGAAGACCGCCACCGATCTCCATGGCATTATTATTTAACCGTTAAGAGCCTCAATAATTCCGGGCAGAAGCTCGTCCACCTTGTCATTATCAAGCTGACAGGTACCTGCATTTTTATGTCCGCCGCCGCCGTGAAGCAGACAAAGCTCGCCTATATCTACCTGAGAAGCCTTATTAACAATAGATTTACCGATCATTACTGCTGTATTCTGCTTTCTGAAGCCCCATGCAACATGAACGGATATCTGGCACTCAGGATAAAGCGCATAGATCATAAAACGGTTGCCCGCATGAATGATCTCCTCATTACGAAGGTCAAGAACAATTACCTTGCCATGCACCTGAGCAAGCTTATGAAGCTGCTCCTTGAAAAGCTCCGCCTGATCAAAATAAAGTTCAACTCTCTCCTTAACATCAGGAAGCTCAAGTATTTCGTCGATAGTGTGATCCATACAGTAGCCTATAAGCTGCATCATAAGCTCATAGTTTGAAATGCGGAAATTACGGAAGCGTCCGAGACCTGTGCGGGGATCCATAAGATAATGAAGAAGTACCCAGCCCTTCGGATCAAGTATCTCATCAACTGTGAAATCTGCGCTGTCGCCCTTATCAACAGCCTCCATAAGTTCATCGGTAATACCGGGAAGCTTTTCCTTTCCGCCGTAGTAGTTATAAACAACCCTCGCTGCGCTGCGGGCTTCGGGATCAATAACAAGCTCTCCGCCTGTTTCAATGGATTTAAGCCTGTCGATCTCTGATTCATGGTGGTCAAAAGCAAGACCTACTCTGGGATCATACGGCAGATTTGTGGTTATGTCATTTTTTGAAAGCTCTATCTTGCCATCCTGTACATCCTTGGGGTGTACGAATTTAATATCCTCAATGATATCCAGTTCGCGAAGTATCATTGCACATACAAGACCGTCAAAATCACTTCTTGTTACCAAACGCTTTTTTCCATAGGTATGCCTCCTGAATAATAAATACTTTTTTGTGTGCAGAGCTTACAGAATTAAACCAACAGTTTAATGAAATCTTTTTTTCCGTGTGCTATAATAAGCATACAATAAACGAAGGAGTGATATATATGAACCTTAAAGAAGCATTCAGATTCCAGAACAAGCTGGAAAAACTATTAAGAGAAACCCAGGTCATACTTGGAAATGAGGACAGCGTTACATTGACCAAGCGTACATACTTATACAAAAAAGCCAATCCCGAAGCTGCAAATGAAACAGTGACAGTCATTCCCGATACTGTATACTACAAACAGATAAACGAGCTGATAGAATTTTCAATGTACCTCCTTGAACAGAAAACAGCTCTCACCGCAGCAATAAATAAAACTAAAAGCAATCTTCCTATCGACCTTGACGGCGAAACAAGCATAAATCAGCTCCGTCAGACATTGTCAGATACCTTCCGCAGAATGGCTCAGATCAAAGGCAAGGAGATCACCGAAACCAACGGCGGCATTGGCTACCGCTTCAACAATGAAGGAAATCAGGTTTCCTACAAATGTAATGTTGAGCGCGTAACCACGATAAACTTCGACCGCAACAAAGCCCGCAGCTACGCCGCAAAACTCAGCGAAAAGTCGGACCAGGCTTCCGCTGAAATTGACAAATGCATAATCAACTACGATGTTGACTTCACACCCGAGTTTGATGTCAATGACTGTTTCGACGAGGTATTTGAGAAATTCATTTCCAGATAACCTCCTCCCCCGGCCGTTTCGGGAGCAGCAGGATGCAAGCAGGACGATCGGTTCAGGTGCAGATGAACTATAAGGCTGCATATTTTTTTAATAAAGATTTTTTCTTTATGCTTTTATTTTTTGGAATAGTGGAACGCCAATCAATACCCGTTTTTCTTGACGTCACGCATTAACTTGCGTAATAAGCGTTCTTGCTTTAAAACCGATATCCGCAAGCTGCTCCTACGCTTCGCAACTAACATGATATTATTTTTTCTTTTATACAGCGGCTTCCCGATGATATTTTTTATATCAGAGGGCGGCTGCAAAAAATGATTGAAATGATTGTTATCCTGTTGTTCCCGAAGCGGCCGGACAACCCCTATATAAAAATCAAACGGGCAGTCCTGCGGCTGCCCGTTATTTTTATTATTAAGCTGTATTGCAGTCTGAACGAGGATCTCATTCATAGAAACCCCGAACAGAATACTGAGCGCAAGCAGGTTATCCACCGACGGCAGGCTTTTTCCCTGCTGCCATTTATAGATCGCCTGAGGCTCCTCAAAGCCGAAATACTGCTGAAGCTCGCGCACTGTCAAACCGCTTGCTTTTCGCAGACGAATGATGTTTTCTCCCGTTGCTTGAAGATCAATTGTCGGGAAAGCTGTTTGCGTCATAATAATTCCTCCTTCTCACCGCAAAATATAATGATTTCTGTTCCGATTGATCAGGCCGAAATTTTGGGACTGTAACTATTTTAGCATATTAAATAAAAAAGTCAAGATTTATGTTCATAAATCAGAGAAATAAATCGTACATAACCGAGGTGATTTTTATGAAAATGATTCCGCTGAATAAGCAGAGCAAAAAAGCTCAAAAGGAATACCATGCCGAAAGGCGTGGCTCATGGAACGGCTTAAAGCCCGTAACAAGAGTCGTAAAAAGCAAAAAGGTCTATGACAGAAACAAGCTGAAAAAAATCAGCCTTGTCACAGACTGAAAAAATCTATTGAAAAATCGCACTTCATGGAGTATCATTTAATACAAGGAGTGATGCCCATGCTTTCAAAGAAAAAAGCTATAATTTCACTGGCAATAAATATTATAATAACTATTGCCACAATAGGAGTTGTTATTTCCTACTTTTTGGGAAATGACGGAGAATATAATATTCCTCCGGACTTCCGTTTTTTCCTGTTCACGACCGATTCAAACATTCTGTGTATGCTCAGTGCCGTTATAATCGGCTTTTTTGAGATACGCTGTCTGAAAACGGGAAAAGAGATACCTCCTGTCGCCGTAATGATAAAATTTGTCGGCGCAGCTGCTGTCGCTCTTACATTTACGGTAGTTGTATTGTTTTTAGGGCCTATGACAGATTTTATGTCCATGGTATTCGGCGGGACATCCGTATATATGCATTTCGCCGGACCTCTTCTCGCCTTCGCTTCCTTCTGTTTTACAGAAACCGTTCATTCCGTCAGCAAAAAAATGCTCATTCCCGCAATTATCCC
>CACXDV010000028.1 GCA_902766585.1 uncultured Ruminococcus sp. | reverse complement strand
TTTCCCGTAAGCATATTAATATTGAATATTATTGTACGGAATACAGTCCTTTCATCATTGTACTGTCTGAACGAATGGAGAAGGTACGGGTTTACTATTACTATATCACCCTTCTTGACATGATAGCCCTCAAGGTCTATAAATACGTCATATTCTCCCTTTTCAACATATACCAACTCCATCTCATCATGCCAGTGCATCGGATAGGTTGTATAGAAATCAGGCATAATTGTTCTGCACACCGTGAACGGAAGAAGAAAATCTCCCTTTTGACCTGTTTCCTTAAAAAATTGTAATTCTTCCTGTTGCATCAATGATGCTCCTTTCAACATCTTTTTAAGAATAAAGTAGCATTAAAAATGGTATTTTTATCTGAAAATTACTGATAATCAAGGTAAAAACTAATACAATAGTATTATAATACTATAATCTCCAATCATCAATAACAACAAAGTGCTTTTTATAATATTATTATATCTTTTGCAGGATAATTATTCCTTCCCTGCATTTCATTATACTTCATAATGTATTTTTATCGTCATTTTGTCTGATTTTGACCTGAAACCTTTAGCATTAACATAAAAAATAAAATTTCCGCATTATTTTTTTGACGGATTTAATATTTACTCTTGTATGTTATTTCAATTAATGTTATAATAATTGGGATTTGTATCGAAGCGTATTTCTTCTATACAAATATCATTTTTTCTTTTTGTAAATTTCTATCGTTGAAAGGAATGTAAAGAGATGTACAAGATAGTAAGAAAGCAGGAGCTTAATCCTACTGTAACACTTATGAAAATCGAAGCTCCACTTATCGCTAAAAAGGCAGAGCCGGGTCAGTTCATTATTTTCAGAGCATTTGATGACAGTGAACGTGTTCCCCTCACCATTGCCGATTACGACAGAGATAAGGGTACTGTAACAATTATCTATCAGATAGTCGGCGGCGCAACTATGGAGCTTAATTCTCTTAATGAGGGTGACTCACTCCATGATTTTGTCGGTCCTCTCGGAAAACCGAGTGAAACAGACGGTCTTAAAAAGGTCGCTGTTGTCGGAGGCGGCGTTGGCTGCGCTATAGCTTATCCTATCGCTAAAAAACTCCATAATCTCGGCTGCGAGGTTCACAGCATTGTCGGCTTCAGAAACAAGGATCTTGTTATACTTGAAGATGAATTCAAAGATGTCAGCGACAAGCTCTGCATGATGACTGATGACGGCAGCTACGGCACAAAAGGTCTTGTTACCAATGCGCTTGAAGAGCTTATCAAGGAAGGTAATCAGTATGACGAGGTAATAGCTATTGGCCCCGTTATTATGATGAAATTCGTATGCCTCCTTACCAAGAAATATGATATAAAGACAATTGTCAGCATGAACCCCATTATGATCGATGGAACAGGTATGTGCGGCGGATGCCGTCTTACCGTTGGCGGAGAAACTAAATTCGCCTGTGTTGACGGACCTGATTTCGACGGTCATCTTGTAGATTTTGATGAAGCTATGCACAGAGGCACAATGTACAGAGATTTTGAGACACATGCCCGTGAGTCTTCATGCAATCTGCTTAATAAGGAGGTAAAATGATCATGGCAGTTCAGAAAAATATGGATCCTAAAAAGTGCCCCATGCCTGTTCAGGATCCTCTTGTAAGAAGAAATAATTTTGACGAGGTAGCTTTAGGCTACACATACGAAATGGCTGTCAATGAGGCTAAAAGATGCCTTAATTGTAAAAATAAGCCCTGCAGAACAGCCTGTCCCGTACAAATTGATATCCCAGCCTTTATTGAAAGAGTTGCTAATGAGGATATGGAGGGCGCTTACAAGATCATTTCTCAGTCAAGCTCACTCCCTGCTGTATGCGGACGTGTATGTCCTCAGGAAAAACAGTGCGAAAGCAAATGCGTAAGAGGCATCAAGGGTGAATCAGTCGGCATCGGCAGACTTGAGCGTTTTGTTGCTGACTGGCACCGCGAAAACTGCAAAGAAAAACCTGAAATGCCTGTTCAGAACGGTCATAAGGTAGCTATTATTGGTGCAGGTCCCAGCGGTCTTACTGCTGCGGGCGATCTTGCAAAAATGGGCTACAAGGTTACTGTATATGAGGCTCTTCATCTTGCAGGCGGTGTTCTTGTTTACGGTATACCTGAGTTCAGACTTCCAAAAATTATTGTTCAGAAGGAAATTGATAACCTCAAGGCTATCGGCGTAGACATCGAAACAAATATGGTTATCGGCAAAGTCCTTACAATAGACGAGATCTTCGATATGGGCAACGAAGCTGTTTATATCGGCAGTGGCGCCGGTCTTCCCAGATTTATGAATATCCCCGGCGAAAGCCTTAAGGGTGTTTACTCCGCAAATGAATACCTTACAAGAATCAATCTTATGAAGGCATATCTTCCCGGCAGCAAAACTCCTATCAAGCACAGCAAAAAGGTTGCTGTTGTCGGCGGAGGTAATGTTGCAATGGATGCTGCACGTTCCGCAAAAAGAATGGGTGCAGAGGAAGTCTATATCGTTTACAGAAGAGGTATGGAAGAGCTTCCCGCAAGAAAAGAAGAAGTTGAACACGCAGAAGAAGAAGGAATCATCTTCAAGACACTTACAAATCCCGTTGAAGTTCTCGGTAACGAAGCCGGCGAAGTTTGCGGTATGAAGTGCGTAGAAATGGAGCTTGGCGAACCCGATGCAAGCGGCAGACGCAGACCAGTCGTTAAGGAAAACAGTGAGTTTGTTCTGGATGTCGATACGATGATCATGGCAATTGGCACAAGCCCCAATCCCCTTATCAGAAGCACTACTCCCGGCCTCGAAGCAAATGCCAAGGGCTGTATCGTAACAGACAGCGAAAACGGTCTTACAAGCCGTGAAGGCGTATATGCCGGCGGTGATGCTGTTACAGGCGCTGCTACGGTTATTCTTGCTATGGGCGCAGGTAAGGCTGCAGCTAAGGCTATTGACGAATATATCACCTCTAAAAACGCATAATTAAAAAATATCACCGCAGCTCTTATCCGGCTGCGGTGAAGCTTTGAATTCAGGAGGCGATCGTTTGGATTATATTCTCTTGTTATTTATCATTGTTTTCTTCATCAAATCAAGGTTCCACTTTAAAGATAATAATGAAAATTATATTTCAAGAAAACAAACCCAATGCATAAACGGTTTTTTTGTTCTTATCGTATTTTTAAGACACTTCAAAAGCTATATCAAATTCGGGGATTTCGACCATATTTTTCAGGCTATTGACGGATGGACAGGTCAGCTTATAGTTGTTCCCTTCCTCTTTTTCTCAGGCTACGGAATAATGCTTTCGATATCAAAAAAAGGTACGAGCTATGTAAATTCAGTAATCACCAAACGCTTTCCAAAGGTCTGGATACATTTTATGATGGCAATAGTACTTTTTGTTTTTACAAATATGTACCTCGGAAACAAGCTTGATATCTACAAAGTCCTTTTCTCGCTCATAGGCTGGGACGGTAT
>CACXDV010000027.1 GCA_902766585.1 uncultured Ruminococcus sp. | reverse complement strand
GAAGAGCTTGCTGATAAAATGGAAAAGGAAAGGAAGAAAAGCACATGATAAAAATTGTTAAGGCAGACGGAAAAGCAGAATATGAATATCTTACAAAGGTAAGAGAAAGAAGCACGAATACCGATCGTGATGTTTCGGCTGTTGTTTTTGAAATTATCGACAATGTCAGGAAAAACGGCGATAAGGCTGTTGAGGAATATACGATCAAATTTGACGGGAAGGCACCTGAGGTTTTTGAGGTTTCCAGGGAGGAGATCGAAAAGTCGATCGAAAGCTGTGATAAGGAATTTATAGGAACGCTTGAGAGGGCAGCTGCAAATATCCGTGATTTCCACACCCGTCAGCTTCAGCAGAGTTGGCTTACTGCAAAGGATAACGGAGTTATTCTCGGACAGAGGATCAGAGGACTTGAAAGAGTCGGTGTTTATGTTCCGGGCGGTACAGCAGCATTATCTTCATCTGTTTTGATGAATATTATTCCCGCAAAAATTGCAGGTGTAAAGGAAATAATAATGGCAACTCCGCCTCTTAAAAACGGAAAGCCGAATCCTGATATAATGGCTGCCGCAAAAATAGCAGGGGTAGACAGAGTATTCCTGATGGGCGGGGCGCAGGCTATTGCAGCGCTTGCATATGGTACAGAGAGTGTACCGAAGGTCGATAAGATCGTTGGTCCCGGAAATATATTTGTTGCTGCTGCAAAGAAGCTTGTTTATGGAACAGTAGATATTGATATGATAGCCGGTCCGAGTGAGATACTTGTACTTGCAGATGAAACAGCTAATCCTGTTTTCCTTGCCGCTGACCTTATGTCACAGGCAGAGCATGACAAACTTGCATCCGCAATTCTTGTAACGACCTCTGAGAGTATTGCAGAGGCTACAGTCAAGGAGCTTGATAGACAGATGCAGCCGCTGTCAAGGAAAGAGATAATTGATGAATCTCTTACGAATTTCGGAGCGATAATTGTTTGCGATAATATGGATAAGGCAATAGAAATGGCAAACAGCCTTGCTCCCGAGCATCTTGAGGTCTGCTGTAAGTCTCCGATGGAATATGTAGGAAAGCTTGATAATGCCGGTTCCGTTTTTCTTGGGAATTATTCACCCGAGCCTCTTGGTGATTATTTTGCAGGACCTAACCATGTTCTTCCTACAAGCGGTACAGCGAGATTCTTTTCTCCGCTTTCAGTCGATAGCTTTATAAAGAAATCAAGCTTCATATATTATACAGAATCCGCGCTCAGAGCAGACAGAGATGATATTGTACGCTTTGCGAATACCGAAGGACTTACTGCACACGCTAATTCAATTATTGTCCGCTTTGATGAGGAATGATCAATTATATCCCCTCTCATTGTAAAAGGTGAGAGGGGATAATTATTAAATTAGGAGGATCAATATGCCATATGAATTATGTGAAAAGGTTCGTGAGCTTGAGCCGTATGAGCCGATAAAGGGAAGCTTCAGGATAAGGCTTGATGCAAACGAATCCTTTTATAATATGCCTGACGAAATAAAAGATGAAATAAAGGCTATAATAGATGAAACAGATTTTAACCGTTACCCCGATCCGCTGGCTGAGGAACTGATAAATGCTTTTGCGGATTATTACGGTATCTCAGCGGAGAATGTAACTGCAACAAACGGATCCGATGAAATGCTTTATCTTCTTGCATCAGGGCTGATAAAAAGAGGGAGCAGGGTAGTAACAGCCGATCCGGATTTTTCTATGTACGCATTTTATTCCTATCTTTCCGAAAATCAGATAGAGACCTACAGAAAAACTGATTTAGAGATAAATATTGATGAGCTTATCTCTTTTGTCAATGAGAAAAAGGCTGATATGCTAATATTCTCAAACCCGTGCAATCCTACAGGAAGAGGAATCACAGCAGATGAAGCAAGAAAGCTTGTTAATGCCGTAGGAGACTGCCTTGTTGTTCTTGATGAGGCATATATGGACTTCTGGAACGAATCTATTCTTAACGAAGCGGACAGATATGATAATCTTATAGTGCTTAAAACCGCTTCAAAGGCAGTTGGCGCCGCAAGCCTCAGACTTGGCTTTGCCATAGCGAACAAAAGGATAACAAAGGCGCTCAGAGCTATAAAATCTCCGTATAATGTAAATACGCTTTCGCAGAAGATCGGAAAATGTATTTTTTCTCATAAGG
>CACXDV010000026.1 GCA_902766585.1 uncultured Ruminococcus sp. | reverse complement strand
TCAGGACTGTAACAAGCGATATGCAGACAGGAAAATATGACGGCAAGGTCATCAAGGTAACAGGCATCAGCGAAAAGCGTATGTCAAGCTGTTCACTTATGGAAAAGGACGAAGCCACCGGCACAGGCTACGGAATGACATATTTCCTTGACGGCAAGCCTGACCTCAGCCAGTATCCAGAGGACGATTCCAAAGTAGAGGTTCTGGGCGTTGTAACGATCGATGATTATGATGTCCGCGTTCTTACGGTTCTCCCCGAAAACATCAAGAAGGTCGATTAAGCTAAAAAAAACATACCGCAGGCATACTCAATAAAGAGCTGTGCCTGCGGATTTTTTATTTTATCTCACTTCTATTGAATATGATATACCCTGCTGTACTGCAAATGATGATATAAGCCGCTGCCGTTATTATTGTAATGTATGCCTCTCCATTCAATACTGACTGCTCTACGGTAATGAAGCTTTCCATAAGCAGATATCTTGAAAGGGAGGATGCGCTCTCATTTACCGCAGCTATGACATTAAGCAGTGACGATATGAGCATCGGTCCCGCAATTGCAGCAGCAGCCGAAAATCCTGTTCTGTGGAACAGCACAGTAAGCAGCATAAAAAAGGCTGCCATTGCCGCAAGCAGAAGGATATAGCATATTATTATCAATACAATATCACCCGCTCCGACAGACGCTGTACGCTGTACGACAAAAAGCGCTGTCACCGTTCCCGCGCCGACATAAGAAAGGGCTATCAAAAACACATCTATAATGCCTGCAATATACTTTGCAAGATATATCTGCCGCCTTCCGCAGCCGCGTGAGACGGGATTTTTGAGCGTACCCATAGTGTATTCACAGCTCAGAAAAGAACTTGCACAGCAGCAGGAAATGAGCCATATAGCACCGTCCGAAAAGAAAATGTTTATATATGACCAGAGATTATTCCGCGGTATCGAGCTGAGAGCAGTATCGAGAAGCTGTGTATTCATTCCGTACTGTCTCATCAGGGCATATGACATTGCTATCTTATCCCCTCTCTGCTCCCAGAAATAATTGTATATCAGAGTCATTGTAATGCCGAGCGCCATTGCTATTACCATACAAACTATCAGACTTCTGCTTTTTGAGAGAAGCTTAAGCTGTGTCTTCATCAGACCGCCCATATTCAGCCCTCCTCCATTTTCCTGATAAAATAATTCTCTGCATCGCTGTCTGAGGTATTTATCTCAGTAACGGTTATCCCCCCGCCGTAAAGGGCATTTGTCAGCTCTCCGATATTTTTTATTTCCGCTGAAACAGCGACAATACCGTTTTTTCTTGCCTCGACCTTATCACTGCCGAGTACGCGCCGTATTATCTCCGCCGCCCCCGCAGGATCATCTGTTTTCAGAATGGTAGTAAGACCGCACCGCTTTTTCAGTTCCTCCGCAGTAAGCTCCTCTGCAAGTCTGCCGCGGGAAATGATCCCGTAGCGGGTGGATATTTTCTCAAGCTCGCCCAGAATATGGCTGGAAATAAAAATCGTCTTGCCGCGTTCATTTCTGAGCCTCAGCAAAAGCTCCCTTATCTCCGCTATGCCCGTAGGATCAAGACCGTTTATAGGCTCGTCAAGTATCAGCAGTTCGGGATCGCCGACCAGAGCCATGCCGATACCGAGTCGCTGTTTCATTCCGAGAGAAAAATTCCCCGCCTTTTTTCTTCCCGTACCTGAAAGACCTGTAAGCTCAAGTATATCGTCCGCCTGAGACTTATCCGCGCCGATGATCGTACAGCACATTTCAAGATTTTCCCTTGCTGTCATATTGGTATAAAGTGCGGGGCTTTCTACAAGGCTTCCTGTACGCCTTCTTGCAAGCATAGGCTCTTCCCCCGGAAAAAGCTCAACGCTTCCGCTGTCCGCCCTTGCAAGACCGAGTACAAGGCGTATAAAGGTAGTCTTTCCGGCTCCGTTTTTCCCGACAAAGCCGTAAATATCACCCTTTCTTACTTCAATGCTTACTCCGTCAACTGCCTTTTGTTTTCCGTAGGATTTTGTCAGTCCGATCGTTTTCAGAACCGTTTCCATTTATCTCACACCTCTCAGGGCTTCTCCTCTTCTATTTCCGCAATAATTCGTGAGCCTTTCAGATATACTATGCGGAAAACCTCTCCCCTTGCCGCTGCTGCCTGCATCGCGCAAAGCTCGTCAATGCTCATTGCCCTGCCGAATACATATTCTCCGTCATTTGCTCTGAACCTGTACATTGCCGTAAACTGATAATTATTCCCGTCAAGCTCAAAAACGGGTACAAGCCTTTCTTCTATATAAGCTCTTTCATCAATATCCCTCTGAGCCTCCTGCTGACGCTTGAGGGGGTGTCCCTTTATCATTCGTTTAGCCGTATCCTTTGTCATGGCTTCTCCTTTTATACAATATGTAATATTAAATAATAATAAACAATTCGTATTTATTACTATTCGTATACTATACTGTTTGTATATTTTTCTTCGCTGCATAATGTATACAAATTGTATAATAATACATTATGTAAATTACTGTTTGTATTATATACTTATAGTATTATCTGCTTTCATTTACGATCTTAATAATATCCTCACCGTATTTTCTTATCTTTTCCGCACCGAGACCGTTGATTTTTCTGAGCGCATTTATATTCCCAGGCTTAACGGCAGCTATTTCCTTAAGCACAGCCTCTCCCGCTATCGCATAAACAGGCACTCCGCTGTACAGGGAAAGGATTTTTACATGAGCCTTCAGCTTTGCATAAAGGTCACGGTCATAATTTACGGTATCATTTTCCTTCACGGTAAGGCTTTTTCTTCTGCAAACACTGCATCCTCCGCATGAATCCGGTGCAGCTTCTCCGAAGTATTCAAGCAGTATTTTTCTGAGACAGATTTTTTCAGAGGATGCATAGCGGTACATTTTGCCGAGCTTATCAAGCTGAACGGAAATATATCTTTTTCTTTCATCGGGTGACAGGCTGTCCTCCTCTTCATCACGGGGACGAATGATAAAATTATTCTTTATCAGCATATAGCTTCCGTAATCGCTGATAAGTATACAGTCAGCCTTTTCACCGTCCCTGCCGGCCCTTCCCGCCTGCTGATAATAATCCTCTATGCTTGGCGGGATACCATAATGAATTACATATCTCACATCAGGCTTATCTATGCCCAT
>CACXDV010000025.1 GCA_902766585.1 uncultured Ruminococcus sp. | reverse complement strand
CTGCCTGCCGGCAGGCAGGCTTTAGTTCAGTAGTACATTTATTTCTTTTGCGCGAAGATACTTCTTCAATAATTCAAGTTCAGTAATTGCTTAAACTGTTTCTTTTGCATTTCTGCTGTTGCTTAAATTATTTCTTTTTGGTAAAACACGGAGGGGTAAAAAAGGGAAGGCTTTTTTTAGGAAGTGAACAATTGTACATTGAACATTGCACATTGTACATTGAACAAAATTGGCTGTTGCAGCATCTTGATTGATGATACAACAGCCGAAGTCTTTATTATTCGGATGTACAGAGGAAAAGCGAATTATTTTGTACCGAATATCCTGTCGCCCGCATCTCCGAGACCTGGGACGATATAGGCATTTTCGTTGAGATGATCATCAAGATTGCCTACATAAATATCAATATCGGGATGAGCCTTTTTAAGTGCCTCAAGTCCCTCAGGAGCGGCAATAATGCACATGAATTTGATATTGGTACAGCCCTTTGCCTTGATGAAATCAACAGCCTGTATGGCAGATCCGCCTGTAGCAAGCATCGGATCGGGGAGAATAACAAGTCTTTCGTCTATGCTTTCGGGAAGCTTGCAGTAATACTCATGCGGTTCGTGTGTTACTTCGTCACGGTACAGACCGATATGACCTACCTTTGCAGAAGGTACAAGCGCAAGAATACCGTTTACCATTCCCAGACCGGCGCGGAGTATCGGTACAACTGCTAACTTTCTTCCGCTGAGCATAGGCTGCATGGATTCGGTTATCGGACTTTTTACGTTTACAAGCTCTGTGGGGAGGTCGCGCAAAGCCTCATAGCCCATAAGCATTGCTATTTCCTCGACAAGTATGCGGAAATCCCTTGTTCCTGTGTTCTCATCGCGGAGAAGGGTAATTTTGTGTTTTATCAGCGGGTGATCCATTATAACTACATTTGACATTTTGTTCCCTCACTTTCCTATTGAATGTTTTCTTCTATTGTATCATCTGAATGTTCTTTATGGCTGTTTTTGATAATGAAATACATTATGACAGAACGTACACCTACAAAAGCCGCGCCTGCACCGAGAATAAGACTCAGAAGTCCGATTATATGGTTATGCTCAAGAATAATAAGTATTATTCCTATCGAAATAAGAGGTATTCCCGCGCTCAAGGATATCAGGATAGATGAAGCCTTGTATTTCAGCTTGCCCTTTGTGGTTCTTTCCTCGTCCTCTGCAATTTCCTCAGGCGTTCTCGGCGCTCTTCTGCGAATGGTGACAAGAGTGTATATGCCGATCACTATAAAGGGGAGAGAAAAGAGTATTACTATCCATCCGCCGTAGGTCATTGTTTTGGTGCTTATGTCTGTGGGATCGTTTTTGTTGTAAAGCACTGTAAGCTCATCACCGACATTCCATGATACTTCATACTGCCCAAGGGGGATATCCTTGTAGCTTTTGCCGTTTACGGTATAGCTTACAAGTGTCTCAGTCGTATCCTCCGGCACCGAATCCTTTGTTACTAAAACAAATCCGGAAATAACGGCTCTGCATTGTCCCATGTTTTCGGGAGGCTTATTATATACCACTGTCATTCCGCCGAAAAACAGCAGTACGATACCTGCGAGCAGTATCAGAAATCTCCCTAATTTTCCAAGATTAGAAACAGGTTCCATCAGGTCACTCACCCTTCTGCATTATCTGTAAAGCTTACGTCCGTCACAATAGTGCGTGAAAGCTTATTGTAATATGTATTGAAGATAAAATCTCTGTCGGAATTTGCTTCGAGAAAGCTTCTTGTCCATTCTTCAATACGATCACGAGCGTATTCATAATCGGCTTGGTTTTCAAATTTTACTGAAAGCGCTTTGATGCCGTCTTCACTCAGATGTGAAAGCAGTATTGAATCAAAATGATCCTCGTCTGCCCGGTCGCTTGCAAGGAACTGATTGTTCATTATATGATAATTGAGAGTTTCTGAGGAGCAGACAGGGATACCCAACCGTACAAAGCTCTCTCTTATTTCACGGTTATCAGCTATCATGCGGTCACTTGCATTGAAAAAGCCGTAATCGGGAAGGTTTTCCTTTAGTGAATCGAGCTGAACATTGTCGGTCGTTATATCTACATGATACCATTCATCATTGATCTTTACGATATTCCAGGAATGTTCGGAATACAGCGAATTCGGGTTCCACAGTGGCGTACCAGAGACGCAGAGACATTCTATATCAAGCTTTCTCATGCACCATGTAAAGCCCTTGCTCAGAGCCTCGCATCTGCCGACGTTTTCTATCAAAGAGCCGTAGGCGGAGCCTGAATGGGACATAGTTTCATCATATATGCAGTTATAGAAAAGAGTGTCATATACATATTTTTCCTTTTCAAGCTCCGTCTTTCCGTCAAGTGTTTTTTGAAGCTTGGAGAAGTAATCATCAAGCTGTTTTCTTGAGCTGTCATATTCTTCCTTCGGTATGCAGTAAATAAAGCCTACACCGCGATATTTTGTAGTTTCGTCTGCATCATAATGCGGGTAATAATCCCCGCTGAGGTGGATCAGCTCAGGACATTCGTAATTCAGAAGATACATCAGGGTATCCATTTCATCTTCATCAAGTGTGCGTTCAAAGGAAACATCGTTTTCATAGTTTTTGGCTGCATTATATAATTTGCAGAAGAAATACAGCATTTCACGGCTAAGACGATTTACGAAATATTTTTTGTCGAGATCCTCTACCTGAGATGTATCCGGATCGGGTACTCTGAAATGAGATGTCTGCGGGAAAGGGATATCGTCCCATGGTGAACCGGAGGATGAAGAGATTACTGAGACCTCGGATGATTCCTGATTGCTTATTTCACTTTCGTAAACCTCTTCGGAGGAAACGGATTCTGAGCTTTCTTCATCAGAAGATTCCGCAGAAGATGAGCTTTCCTGCTGTTCCGAAACCACGCTTTTATCAGAAGAAACCTCCGGAGAAAAAACTACGCTGCATCCGCTGATAGAAACTGAAAGAACAAGTACAAGCGCGGTTAATAAAAATCGTTTTTTCATTAGCTTTCACCGTATATTTTTATTGATTATTGTTATTATAATTGCCCTGATTATAAGGGTTGTTCGGATCGGTGTTGACGTTTGTAAGGAAGGGGTTATTAATATCAGCGCCGCCGTGATCTATAGTCTGATCGGGAACATCGGGCTGAGGAGTGCCGCAGCTTGCGTTCGGATCAAAATATGAGCCTTCGGGAGGATTATTTTCCCCTTCATCATAGCCTGAATAGGTCGCAAAAGGATCGGAGCAGCTGTCCATAAGATTATTGCTGAAAACATCACCGGCTCCGTAATCAATGGCATTGTCGCTCAGACCGTTATCGGCATTCGGATCGCCCATAAAGCCTATCTCCTCGGGCTTTGCAAAACGCGGGGCATAGCCGTGGATATTGCGTATGATCGTGTCAATATTGATCCAAGCCATAGCGATCGCCGCAACGAAAAGTATAATGAGAATAACATACGCTGCAGTATTGTCGCTGTAAATCATTGCAGGATGACATTCGCTCGGATCATCATTATTGTAGTATATTTCTATGGTCGCACCGGGTTCAAGATCCTTGAGTATTTCGGCGGTTTCGTCCATGGTAGTTACAAAATCCTTTTCATCCGTATATTTGCTCATGTTAAAGGCAATTTCAAAGACATAGTGGATAACATAATCATCATCAGTACCGAGCGTATAGGCGGTTTTATCGCGTATTTCCGCCTCGGTCTTTGTTGCCTCCTTCAGAAATTCCCTGTTTTCCTTATTTGAGTTTGTAATGTGCATTGAAACGATCACACAGCATATCATTATTATCACTGCAAGGATAACAAGTACTATCGGCGGCAGACGAAGCTTCTTTTTTTTCTCTGTATTTTGTTTTTCCATAGCATTATCCTCCGGAGTTTTCTGTAAAAGAGTATACTTTCCATAATCCCAATTATATCACCCATATCATAAAAAATCAACACCGCCGTGCAGTTACGGATGTTCTTATCCGAAAGTATTATCAAAAGAAAAGCTCCGGCTGATATACCAAACTATATGATATTTCAGCCGGAAATATATTGGTTGTTAGTTTATTATAGATGAAAACTTATCCTTTATGCCGTTATAGATATCGGATAATTTCTGTCTGCCCTCATCTGAAAGGAAATATTCAGCTGCTGCCCGTACAGCCTCGCCTGTAAGACTGTTTGAACGGCAGTGAATAGCCTCGTCGGCAGGAGAAAACTCCTTGAGGTAAACATGGATGTCAATGTTTTTTATTTTAAAGGTATAGCAGGCGGTGACCTTTAAGGCAGTTCCGTCAACTTCTATAAAGGAACTGTTTCCGTAAAGCCTGTTAAGTATCCGTGAAAGTGATGCATCCGACAGCTTAAGCTCGCCAAGGTATGCATTTTTGAGCTTTACGGTGATAATACTCGTATCGCGGTCTATTCCTATTTCAGCCTCAGCCCTTGCGGACATTTCAAGTCCCCTGTACATTATACGGGCATATATTTCTGTGGGCGCGTCCTTATGAAAATATATCATAATGTTTTCGGCGCCCGTATCGTTTTTTACCCCGCAGTACTTTTGATTTACATAGGTATTGACCTGTGTATCCGTAAGCTCAAATTCCTCACCGAAGGCAGCTCCCTTGAGAATGGTTTCAAGGAAGGTATCATCTGTTTCTCTGAGAGTGTATTTATCGGCGCAGTTATCTGTAGTTATCAGTGTATAGAAAATCAGCGCGGTCACTCCGAGTATCATTATCAAGGAAATAATAAATATAATAATACCAATTATTATTCTTTTCTTCTTCAATGAAGCTTCACCTCATTATTTAAGCTCGGCAATTGTAACACCGGCTTCGCCTTCGCCGTATACTCCGAGGCGGAAGGTCCTCACAGAGGGATGATTTCTCAGGTGCTTTTGTATTTCCCTTCTGAGAGTTCCGGTACCCTTTCCGTGAATTATGGTTATCTGATGCAGTCCCTGCATTACTGCTGCATCTATGGCATTATCGACATCTATTATAGCGTCCTGTACATATTCTCCCCTTACATCCACCTCGGTCGCTGCGCTGCTTCGTGTATCACGCCTTATAGTTCTTGCTGCGCTGCGCTGAGGGGTTTTTACCTTTTCCTGTTTAAGCAGTCTGAGATTTTTCAAGGGCACTCTCGTTTTTATGATACCTGCCTGTACAAGAGCATTATCCCTGCCGACCTCAAGAACGGTCCCCTCCTTGTCAATATCGAATATCAGCACACGGTCGCCCTTGACAAGCGGTCTCGGAAGTACATAATCCTCATTGGAGCGTTTTTCGACAGGATCTGCTGAATCCTCCATTTTTTTGATATCCGAACGGAGCTTTGCCTTTTCCTCGGCGGTAATATTCTGTTTTTTCTTTATTGCCTCCAGCTCGTCAAGAAGGGTATATACCTGAGTTCTTGCCTTTGTGATTATCTGTTCTGCCTGAGCCTTTGCGGCAGCTATCTCGTCTGCCTTTTCCTTTTCGGCTTTTTCGGCGGCATATTTTGCTTTTTCCAGCTCCTTAGCGGCTTCTGCCTTGATTTCTTCTGCTTCCTTAAGCTTTTCCTCAAGTTCTCCGCGGCTTGTTTCAAGCTTTTTCACAACATTTTCAAATTTCGCGCTTTCTGCCGATACCAACTCCCTTGCTCTGTCAACTACATCCTTTTTTATGCCGAGTCTTTCGGAAATAGCGAAGGCGTTTGAACGTCCGGGCATACCGATAAGCAGACGATATGTAGGACGAAGTGTAGCAACGTCAAATTCGCAGCAGCCGTTTTCGACACCAGCAGTATCAAGCGCAAAGCTTTTCAGCTCTGCATAATGAGTAGTCGCAGCTATTTTTGCGCCCTGCGATCTTAACTGTTCAAGAATAGCTGTGGCAAGCGCAGCGCCTTCAACGGGATCTGTGCCTGAGCCTAATTCGTCTATCAGGACAAGGCTTCTGTCATCAGCCTCATCGAGTATGGAAATAATATTTGTCATATGCGCGGAAAAGGTCGAAAGAGACTGCTCAATGCTCTGTTCATCCCCGATATCCGCAAGTATCCTGTTGAATACAGATATCTCGCTGTTGTCGCCTGCGGGTATCATAAATCCGCACATCGCCATAAGTGAAAGAAGCCCGATGGTTTTCAGCGATACTGTTTTACCGCCCGTATTCGGTCCCGTAATGACAAGAGTATCAAAGTTTATTCCAAGCTCTATCTCAGTCGGAACGACTTTATCCGGATCAATAAGCGGGTGACGCGCTTTGTGCAGAAGGATTCTTCCGTCCGCATTTAGCTTCGGCTCTGATGCCTTCATGGAATATGCAAGCTGGGAACGGGCAAATATTACATTCAGCTCTGTAAGTATCCGGTAACTGCTGCATACGGCATCGGCATAGGCTCCTGCCTCGGCGGAAAGCTCTGCAAGTATTCTTTCGATTTCAGCCTGCTCCTTTGAGCGAAGCACCCTTATCTCATTATTTGCCTCGACTACGCTCATAGGTTCAATAAATACTGTGGAGCCGCTGGAAGAGGTATCATGGACAAGTCCGGGTATGCTTGAACGAAATTCTGCTTTTACTGGTATTACAAATCTGCCGCCTCTTGTGGTTATAATGCTTTCCTGAAGATATTTCTGCATGGATACGGAGTGAATGGCTTTGTCAAGCCTTTCCCTTATTTTATTTTCTGCAGCCGCAATTTTTCTCCTGATGTTATACAGCTCAGGTGAAGCATGGTCGGCTATCTCATCCTCGGAAAGTATCGTTGAGGATATTTTATTTTCAAGATATTTCTGTGGTGAAAGCGCATTAAAGCGCATATCGAGGACAGTTTCCACTCCCGCGCTTCTTTTTCTCCAGTCGCATACGGACTGTATGCTGCGAAGAAGTGCAGCTATACGGATAAGCTCGGTCGTTGTCAGAACTGCACCTGCCTGAGCGCGGCGGAGAGAGCTGTTCATATTGTGGATATTCCCGAAGGCAGGTGAACCGAAGCGTCCGGAAAGCGAATGGGCATCGGAGGTCTCACGCATCAGCTCCTGAGCCTCAAAAAGTCCCTCTGCCGGTTCTGCTGCAAGCGCAAGCTCGCGCGCATCGGCAAATGTCGTATGCTCGGCAAGCTTTAAAAGTATTTTATCAAATTCAAGTGCTTTATAATGTTTATTCATATCAGTTCATATTCCTTATATCTTTATATAATAATAACGAGGGGAAGGGCTGTTCCGAATGTGTCAGTAAAAATTTTTCCGCACAGTCTGCAAGCTGGTACAGTGATTCACCCTCTAATTCAAATGCAAATAATCTTTTAGGATCAGTCAGCAGTGCTGTTCGCAGTCCCATTAATGCACAGCGTGACAGCGGACAGGCATCTCCGCTTTTATAACAGCGGCTGCATATGAGCTTGGATTCGTTTAAGAGAAAATACATTTTTTCCGCTTCATAATCCCCGCATTCGCAGCAGCAAAGTATATCGGGCATGAATCCCGAAACTCCCATGAAGCGCAGCTCAAATACAGACTTGATGAGCAGGGGATGCTTATCCGTATTCAGAAGTACATAAAGCGAATTGAGTATAAGGCTCAGAAGCTCATCGGCGGGCTGTCCGTCAGGGAGCATACGGCAGCAGACCTCGCAGAAATAATTTGCAAGAGACAGCTTTTCAAGATCCTCTCTCAGCTCATAGAACATAGCGATAGAATCAGCTTCATCTATTATGTAGCTATCCCGTCCTTCATAGATAGAAAGACGGGAGTAGTTTAACGGCTGTGTCGAAGAGGACAGCACACTTTTTATATTCCTTGCATTTCTTACGAAGCATCTTATCAGACCGTTGGAACGGGTGAAGACTGTTACCAGCTTGTCCTTTTCTTTAATTGTCTGCTCCTTTAATATCAGGCCATCCGTTGTGAATCTCATTTGAATCCTCCGCTGTTTTATCGGACCGGTTCTGTGCCGCTGCTGTTTTAGCGTCCTTGTAGAGAAGGTAGTCCTCTATCCTGCCTGTGGAGATAAAGCGGCTCCATGCCATTTCCTCGTCCATAGCTGTGCCTCCTTTGATAATAATACAGATAACTATGTATATATTATATCCAAAGGAGGACGAATTTATTGACGCAGTTAGTCAAAATCACTGCTGTCATATCCAAGACTTCGCAGTACCGATTCACGGTTGCGCCAGTCCTCTTTTACCTTGACCCATAGCTGAAGGTTTATTTTGCAGCCGAAAAATTTTTCCATATCCTGACGGGCATAGCTTCCTATCTTTTTGAGCATCGAGCCGCCCTTTCCGATAATGATACCCTTATGGCTGCTCTTTTCACAGTATATGGCGGCATCCATATCAATTATTCCGCCGTTTTCTCTTTCCTTCATTTTCTCAACAAACACTGCCGAGCCGTGGGGGATTTCCTTTTCAAGAAGTCTGAGAAGCTTTTCTCTTATGATTTCCGCTGCAATAACTCTTTCGGGCTGGTCGGTAAGAGTGTCCTCATCAAACATAAATCCGCCCTCAGAGCTAAGCGCTCTCAGTTCCTGTTTAAGCTCTTCAACGCCGCCGCCGTTCTCTGCCGAGCAGGGGACAACTGCGCTGAAGGGATAAAGCTTTGATAATTCCGCGATCTGTGCCGCAAGAATGGTTTTATCCTTTATTGTATCGGTTTTGTTTATAGCAAGTACTGCGGGAATATCGAGAGCCTTGAATTTTTCTGCAAATATACGCTCGCCCTCTGTGATATCGCGTCCGGCTTCGACTACGAGAAGACAGGCATCAACTCCCGCAACAGATTCGTTTACAGAGCGGAGCATATATTTATCAAGGTCATTCCTCGGCTTATGCAGACCGGGTGTGTCAATGAATACAAGCTGTGTATCCTTTTCGGTCAAAACGCCCATGATCCTTGTTCTTGTGGTCTGGGGCTTCGAGGATACTATGGCTATCTTCTGACCGAGCATTCTGTTCAGAAGTGATGATTTGCCGACATTGGGGCGTCCTACTATAGCTATAAAAGCTGATCTCTGTTCCATTCCTTTTTCCTCCGGATCGTTACTTTTTTCTTTTGAAAAGCTTTCTCATCATACGCTTTGAAAAGTCGGCGATCTTTGACGGTCCCTTTATAATAAATATAAGGCTTACCGGACAAAGCAGTATCAGCGCGGCTGCATTTATGGGGTGTGTTATATAAAAATAATACATTTTCTTCCATCCGTCAATATCCCCGAACAAAAATAATGCGATCAGCACAGCAAAAAAAGCAAATATCAGTACTGCTCCGGCAGCGGCATCCTTTGCTGCCCTGATATACGGATCTCTTTTTTTGGAGACCTTATTGCACAGTATTTCGACTGAGGTATTGACTGTTTCTGCCGAGCATACTCCCCCTATGGTCAGCAGAAGTACAGCGTATTCTGACCTTGAAAATGCAAAAAAACGTGCAAAAATCAGAACATACAGCGCTGCTGCCATATGGATTCTCATATTTCGCTCGTTTTTTACACAGTGTATAATGCCAGACCAGGCATATTTGAAGCCTTTGAGAAATTTTCTCATTTATTCGTCCTCATCCGTGATAACATAGCTTGATGAGCTGGGCAGACCGAGGAGAGTCATGACCTTTTCTTCCTTTTCTCTCATTCTGAGACGCTGCAGACCGTTGTCCTCATGGTCATAGCCGAGGAGGTGGAGCATTGAATGAGCTGTAAGATAGCCAACTTCTCTCTGGAGGCTGTGTCCGAAGCGTTCAGCCTGTTCTACTGCCTTTTCCATGGAAATGACGATATCGCCGAGCATTTTTGCGCCGGTATTGGGATCAATATCATATTTTCCGTTTTCGCCCATAGGGAAGGAAAGAACGTCTGTATCGGTATCCTTTTTTCTGTATTTTGAATTAAGTTCACGGATCTGTTCATTATTTACAAGTGTAACGCTCACCTCTACCGAGCCGGGAAATTCCTCCATCTGCAAAACAGCATTGCAGCAGCGGCGGATAAGCATTCTCAGACCGGTGGGTACCTTTATATCCTTCTGCTTATTTGTGATAATAACCTTGATTTTATCCATTTAAAACCTCACCTTTCATAAAAAATAAGATAATAATTATTTACCGGATGCCCTGGCGTTGTCATATGCCTTGATAATATCCTGTACAAGCCGGTTTCTGACAACATCTGACGGATTAAAGGTAACTGTTTCGATACCTTCGATATTTTTCAGTATTCGCATTGCATCCTTAAGTCCGGAGCGTATTCCGGAGGGCAGGTCGATCTGTGTTATATCGCCTGTGATAACCATTTTTGAATTAAAGCCCAGTCTGGTAAGAAACATTTTCATCTGTTCCGGAGTGGTATTCTGCGCTTCGTCAAGAATAATAAAGCTGTCATCAAGGGTACGGCCTCTCATATAAGCAAGGGGTGCGACCTCAATATTTCCGCGTTCCACATATTTCTGATAGGTCTCGGCACCGAGCATATCAAACAGCGCATCATAAAGCGGTCTGAGATAAGGATCGACCTTGCTTTGAAGGTCTCCCGGAAGGAAGCCGAGCTTTTCGCCTGCTTCAACGGCAGGGCGCGTAAGGATTATGCGGTTTATTTCTCTTGCGCGGAAGGCGGTCACAGCCATTGCGACTGCAAGATAGGTCTTTCCCGTACCGGCAGGACCTATTCCGAGAGTTACGGTGTTCCTGCCGATAGCCGTACAATATTTTTTCTGTCCCAGTGTTTTGGGCTTTACGGGCTTTCCGCGTGAGGTGATGCAGATGCAGTCCCCGACAACACGGTCAAGCCTTTCTTCATTTCCTTCGTTTACAAGTGACATACAGTAGCGGACATTCTGGTCGCTCAGTGCTTCGCCTCTGTTTATAAGACCGAGCAGGCTTTCGATAACCTTTGCCGCCTTTGAAACATTTTCTGGTTCGCCGCTTATTTTCAGTTCGGAATCACGGCATATGACCGATACCATATACTCATTCTGTATCAGACGTATGTTCTCGTCGAATGTACCGAAAAGTGCGACCGCCTGTTCCATACGGTCTATATTTATGATCTGCTCTATCATCTTACCACCTGAATATGTTCTTTGAATTGTCCGATAATGTATTGAAAAAGCTGTATGCCTGAAGTAAAATCAGCACTTTTTTAAGCTTTTTCCGATGTAAATAGTACAAAAATGAAAACAATTTCGGATTTTTACCCATTATATCATAAAAATAGTAAAATGTCACTATATTTTTTGAAAATTTTATAAATTTTTTATAAAATAGTTTTTAAGGTTGAAAATTACCAAACCTTACCTGATAAAGATGCAAAAAATGGCTGTTGTACCAAAGTATGGTGCAACAGCCGACAGGTTTCAATTATTCATTTTTTTATTCTTCGGTACTGCTTTCAGGTGTTTCAGATGAAGGAGCGACAGAATCAATATTTACAGAGGAGCTTGATTCCTCTGATGCAGGCATCTTGATTATCATATTGGAAATAGCATCATCATCAAATTCTACCGGATATGTCTTCTTCATTTCCTCATACTTATCCGAAAGGTCCTTCTTTCTCATGTCGGAATCAACTGAATTCTGCCATGACTTGAGACCGGGACCGCTGTAATACATGATATGATATCCGTAGGTGGTTTTAACTATATCCGTATCTCCGACCTTGCGTTTGGAATCGAAGAGCCAGTCATTGAACTCTCCGACCATTTGTCCGGGAACGACTCCGCTGTAGAGACCGCCGGTATTCTTTGGACCGGGATCTTCGGTATACTTTGTGGCAAGCTCTCCGAAGGATTCCTCGTCCTGAGCGCCGTCCTTCCATTCGTTGAGAATATCCTCTGCTTTTTTCTTTGCAGCCGCATCAGAGCCTTCTGTCTGTTCGGTTATAAGAATATGGCGGACATTTCTTGTTGCTGTTTCATCACGATAGATAGGCTTAAGTATCATAATTGCATTATATGCATTATTAAGGTCTATGTTAGTCGCATCGTTTGCCTTTCTGTCCTCGCTGAATATCCATTTATAGGCATCATTTGAGTCATTATAGGCAACGCCCTTGTTCATTGCGGACTCTACCTGTGCTTCAATGGCAGAATTGAACTGTTCCTCTGTAATAGAGCTTTCTGAGGTCTGAGGAAGTGAGACGAGGTTACGGTTGTTTTTCAGATAATCGACAAGGTAAGCCTCATATTCCTTCTGATCCTTGCAGTTTGCAAGTCCGTCGGCATATTCCTTAAGCTTGGCTTTTTCCTCATCGGTCGCATCTGTATAGGGGAAGGAATAAACGAGATAATCTGCCTTGCGGTAGGAGTTCTTGTCCTTCTCGTAAAATTCCTCATACTGTTCATCGGTGTATCTGAAGTTGTCAATGAGATAGTTGTTATAATTCTGTGCAAGAATGGTCATTCTCTGTATCTCTTCTACATCTGCCTTTGTAACATGAGAGCCGTATGTTGATTTTACAAATTCATCAACGGTCATGCTTGATTCGGCAGCCACGGAAGTCATCATATCGAAGCCCTCGGAAAGTGTGCTTTCGTCTGCTTCTGAAAGTTTGATGCCGGCTTCCTTTGCGCCCTCGGAGAAAACCATTACCTGTGTGAGATAATTCTTGGTGGTTCCTGTGAAGTAGTCAAACCAGGAAACTTTTTCCTCCTCGTTGTAATACTGTTTTTTAAGGTCCTTTGTGGTATCAAAGTAATTTGCACCACCGTAGTTGTTGTAGAAGTTTGTAAACATATAATTCAGAAGATATTCCATTACAGAATACTTGATTTTATATGTTTTTGACTGAGCAACGATACCGTCGCCGAATTTTGTATCGGGAACCTTTTCTGTGGTCTCTGATACTGTCTGTGATGTTTTGCTTTCGTCCTTTCCGCCCTTGTCCGTGTTATTGCAGCCGGAAAGCGGGAGTGTGACGAGTAGGGCTCCGGCGGCAAGCGCTGCTGTAATACGCTTGCGCCATGTTGATTTTTCTGACATATTATCCCTCTCCTTCATAATTTGAAATTATGTTATCAAGTTTTTTTCAGCATTTTGATGCTTTTATAAAAAACGCCATTCTAATAATATCAAAAATCCGTAAATTTTTCAACTGTTATTTTATGAAGCATACCTAAAATACCGAAAAACAAACAAACTGCTATTGACATTTTTAGTAATTATTTATAGAATTAAAAGTATAAGAGCACAGGCTTTATACCGTAATATCAAAAATTTTTCTTATCATGTATAAAAGCTTGTTGTGTTTGACGCAATTGAAAAACGGAGTGTTTGTAATGGATAAGATCATCAGCTTCAAGCAATATTCCTGCGGTAAGGAGGAAATAGATTACAGTGAGCTTTTCCGCGGGTGCAGTAAGGGAAAGCGTACTCTGCCTGTAAACGTATACCTTGCCGAGCATAAAAAATACGGCAATATACTTATCAATACCGGATGCAGCCATTTTCTGAAAAAGAACCTTGCGGATTTTGCAAAGTTCAGTATGAGCAGGAGGATAAGCTTTAACCATGATGATGAGATATGCACTCATCTTTCCTCAGAGGGAAGGGATCCTCTGATCATAAAAAAGGTACTGCTGACACAGTGTACTCCGGAATGCTGCGGAGGACTTCCTATGCTGCCAAAATATGAACTTATTTCCACGGCTCAGGTCTTGTCAGTGCTGTGGCTTGCAGATAAGGATGACGGGATAATGCCCTCGACGCTTCCGCCGGCAGAAATAAAGAAAAGTGCAGCGGGGATATTTAAGGGCAAAAGCATTATGAATGAATATTTTAAATGGGTATTTGATGTTTTCGGGGACGGAAGTATACTTGCCGTTGATTTGAAGGGTGCGGTCGGAGCAATGGCGGGTTTTTACCTTACGGAAAAGAAAATATTCATTGCAGCGGATGCATTTGTTGACAAAACGGCTTTAGATGAGGGGCTTATACCTTCGGACAAGCTGCTTAAAAGGGTGACATATCCAGATGATTATATATCCGTACAGGCGACTGTACGCCGTCTGCATAAGGAAAATCCCGATATCAGTATTCTGTTCAATCATTAAAAATATATAATATCAAAATGAAAGGGTGTGCGTGTTATGTATGAAGATTTGAAAAAGGTTATTGAGGACAGCAGCAACATTGTATTTTTCGGTGGTGCAGGAGTATCTACAGAAAGCGGTATACCTGATTTCCGAAGTGTTGACGGTCTGTATAACCAGAAGTACAAATATCCTCCTGAGACTATACTCAGTCACAGCTTTTTTATGACGAGACCGAAGGACTTCTATGATTTTTACCGCGACAAGATGATATGCACCTCTGCAAAGCCCAACAAGGCTCACTATGCGCTTGCAAGGCTTGAGGAACAGGGAAAGCTCAGGGCTGTTGTTACGCAGAACATTGACGGTCTTCATCAGTTAGCGGGAAGCAGGACTGTATATGAGCTTCACGGTTCGGTGCTGAGAAATTACTGCATGAAGTGTCATAAATTCTATGATCTTTCTGCTGTTACCGAAAGTACTGATATACCGAAATGCAAATGCGGAGGAATAATTAAGCCTGATGTTGTGCTTTATGAGGAAGGACTTGATGACAAGACCGTAAGCGCGGCTGTTCATGCAATTGCAAAGGCTGATGTACTCATTATCGGAGGAACCTCGCTCAATGTTTATCCTGCAGCGGGCTTTCTGAGATATTTTGACGGAAGTAAAATAGTTCTTATCAATAAATCGCCCACATCATATGACAAAGAGGCTGATATCGTTATCAGGGATCCGATAGGACAGGTTTTAGGAGAGGTTGTCCAGTAAAAAAATACGGCTGCCGCAATATCTTTCAGAGGATACTGCGGCAGCCGGTTATTTATTTTGTATATTATCTGAGCAGTTCACATACAGCGTCGCCCATTTCGACAGTGGAAACCTTTTTTGTGCCCTCGGTATAGATATCGGGGGTTCTTGTGGTTTTAAGAACCTCAGCGACAGCCTTTTCGATAGCGTCTGCTGCTGCCGGCTCGTCGAGTGAATAGCGGAGCATCATAGCAACTGAAAGAATGGTAGCAAGAGGATTAGCTATACCCTTGCCTGCGATATCGGGTGCCGAACCGTGTATAGGCTCATACATACCGAGCTTTGTGCTGTTAAGGCTTGCGGAGGCAAGCATACCGATAGAGCCGCTTATCATTGAAGCCTCGTCTGAGAGGATATCGCCGAAGATGTTGGAGGTAACGATAACATCAAACTGTTT
>CACXDV010000024.1 GCA_902766585.1 uncultured Ruminococcus sp. | reverse complement strand
TATTTACCTTGTTCATCACAGTCACTTCGGAATAGTGTTGCTGGAATCCCACAGAGGTGATAACAGACTGTAACAGGAGAGCATATCAGAAAAGCTCTATATCCGCACAGTACGGAATCACTTGCCTCACAAGGTATTTTTTTCGTTTATCCACCTGTTCCCGAGCAACCGCATGATCTGAGATGCGTGTTTTTCTGAAAGGAACCTCCGGATAAACGTAAGTTATACAAAAGAATACCCATTCTTATAAAGCAAGCTTATTTTTGAATTATTCTACCTCTGAGGGTAGAAAAAATATAATTTTATCTTTGCTGTGGCTTCACCTTGCACTCTTGGGGCATCACTGAACCTTTCAGGGGAGTCTGATAAGTTCATTAGCTGAAAAAAGCCTCCCCTGAAAGGGCATTGAACATTGCACATTGAAAAAAAGGGTCCCGACAGATAGTATCGGGACCCGGTGTGATTATTGCATATTATCAGATCTGCTGAGCGGGAAGCTTTTTGATGCCAAACATTTTTCTGAGGAAAAAGCTCCATACCTTCGGGTTATCAACTACAACGATTTTCATAATGACTACCTCCAAAGCATATTACACGCCCGCTCAGCGAAAACGGCACCTTCTGCGTGATACATAGGCTGTCACTGCTAAAAGCACCGCCGCTATAACGGCTACCCAACAATCGGGCAGAACAAGACCTGAAAACAATCCCAGACCAAACGCAGCAATATTTCCGCTGTAAAAGCATCTGTTCATATATCTCATACCGATCACCCTGATGCTGCCCTGCCTGACGCTTACATTAACATAATATACGATACCCTGAATAATGTTACAGCGGGTATTCAAATATTATTGCCGTACCTGAGTGTATTTCTACCAAAGGGGCATCTGTAAGCGCACGATTGCTGCAGCCCATAGGACGCTCGCTAAGAAGCTCAAGCCTGTCCGCTTCGTATTCAAAGCCCTTTAATGTGACTGTGCAAGAGCTGCATCCGAAGGGAAATATGCCAAACCCTCTACCTCTCTTTAAAGGGATGCTGTGGACACCCTTGCCTATTATCCTTGTTACGGTATCCCCGTCACAAATGCAGCCCTTCCTGCCCGTATCAGACAGGTATTTAAGAGAGCATAGACAGGAATAGCTATGATCCTCCCTTCCTCCGCTTACTCCGCAGAGAAGAAATTCATCAAAGCCCCTTTTTACACATTCCATTACAGCATAATGCGTATCAGTATCATCCTTTTTGACCGGCAAAGCAATTATCTCCGCACCGCAGTCCACGGGCTTATCTGATGAATCAAAATCTCCGATTATCAGATCAGGGCTTATCCCAAGAGTGCGGGCAAAGCTATAGCCTCCGTCTGCACAGACAATATAGTCATCCTCCCGCAGACAAGCGGGTAAAAATGAAAGATCAGATTTTCGTGATGCGCCGATGATAATACATCTTTTTTTCATATTATTTCTCCGTTTAAGTCCTTACGGATTTTTCTTCCACTCAGGAATATCCTTTACTTCATTATACATCTGCTTATAGCTCTCATGGCGTGATGCGGGTATATCTCCGCTGCTGACCGCCTCTATCACCGCGCAGCCCTTTTCACACATATGAGAACAGCCTGTAAATCTGCATTTGCCTATATATTCCCTGAATTCCGGAAAGCAGTCCGCTATTTCATTCTTTCTGAGAAGCTCATAACGCTCTATATCGACTGTCGAAAATCCGGGAGTATCGGCAACATAGCCTCCGGATGTCGGATAAAGCTCACTGTGTCTTGTTGTATGCCTTCCTCTGCCGAGCTTTTTGCTTATTTCTGCCGTAGCAATATTCAGTCCGGGAAACAATGAATTGAGCAGTGAGGATTTTCCTACGCCGGTATTTCCTGTAAAAGCAGAAATTTTTCCCTCAAGCATGGATATTATCCTCTGCTTGTCTCCTTCATCCATTATGGAACAGGAAAAACACTCTATCCCTACCGATCTGTATATCTCAACAAGTGAACTGCAATCGGCAAGATCTGTTTTTGTAAAGACTACCACCGGCTCGATACCCTTACTTAC
>CACXDV010000023.1 GCA_902766585.1 uncultured Ruminococcus sp. | reverse complement strand
ATCGTGCAGAAGTGCAATATTAAATATCTTTTCCACTTCCTCCTTGGATTTACCGAGTCTTTCGGCAAAGAGAGCGGTATATTTGGCGACGCGGAAGGAGTGACCGTTGGTATAGGAGTCTTTTACGTCAACGCATTTTGCGAATGCGAGGGACATTTCATTGATAAGTCTCTTATCCTCTTCCTGCTTTTTCAGAAGGATAGCGGTTTTTCTTTTGAATATTGCATAGAGTATACCTGCTGTAAGTAAAATTGCTGCAAGAATGATTATAAGACGGAACCAGATGGTCTCATAGAAAGCCATTTGTTTTTCGATAGTAACAGTAATAGTTTTTTCCGGTTCTCTTGTTGAGGGGTTAAGCACGGAAAGATGAAACTGATATGTTCCGCCGCGAAGGTTTGTATAGCTGATATTATCGAGCTCCTGTTTATAAAGCTCTGTAGGCTTGCTGTCGAAGCCTTCAAGATAGTAGGAAACAGAGGGGTTATTCAGAGAGTATGTAAAAGCATTGGCATAGATATTGATACGCTTGGCATTAGCAGGAATGGTAATTGATGTTTTTTCCTTCAGGCTGATCAGCTCATCATCTATGCTGATATATGATACAGCAAGCTTGATAGAGGAGGTATCGGCGGTCTTTTGGTTTATGTTGACACTGCTCACGCCTGCGCCTGCGGATATATAAAGTGTTCCGTCGCTGTCGATATGGCTGTAGGAATTAGCAGTAGGTACAGAAGGCAGACCGCATTTTGTATCAAAAAGGGTATATTCCATTTTTTCGTTGTTAATGAGATCATTCTTGTCAACAACATAAATTCCTGAGCTTCCGAGGATCCATGCGCGATTATTATCATCAAAGAAAAGATCAAAATTATTTGAATATGGGAAATTGGTAAGAGTTGTTATCTTATCATCCTTGAGATAAGCGAGGGAGTTACTTGTTACGACCCAATAGATATTCAGCTTCGGATCCTTTTTTATTCTGAGGATAACTTCTGATGAAAGTCCATCCTCAAGACCGAGCCTTGAAACCTCTTTACCCTTTATGATATAGATACCGTCACCATCGCTTCCGAGATAGATCCTTCCGTCATCATTTTCTTCTATGGTAAGGATCTCAAGATTGCTGATACCCGCCGAGCTGTCGAAGGTATCGGTCACCTTACCGTCTTTGATTATGTTCATTCCGAAGTTTGTAGCAACAGCAATTCTTCCGTCGGCAAGCTCCTTTATCATACGGACACGGTCTGAAGCAAGACCGTTATCCGTTGTGTAAAGCTTATAGGTATCCTTTTCGGCATCGTAAAGCACAAGACCGTTATCACTGTAGGTACAGAGCCAGATATTATTGTTTTTATCAGTTTTGACACATCTTATTCTTACGTTTTCAAGAAGCTTGGTAAGATCATTATGCTTTTCCTTATATTCCGCATTAAGAATATGCAGACCGCTGTCCGTGGCGATATAAAGCTCATCTTTGTAGCGGAGTGTAGAGTTTACTGTCATATTTTCAAGCTTTGCGAGCTTGGAGATATCAATGAAGCGGTTTAAAACTATTTTCATAAGTCCCTGTCTTGAAGAACAGAACCAAAGATTTCCTTCATAATCCGTCATCATTTCAACAACAGAGTTAGTCATTGGAACATCATCAAGAGGGATAAATTTATCGCCTTCAAAATAACCTATGCCGCTGTCATCACAGCACCATATCTGATCGTTTATAGTACGGATCATGTTAACCTCAGTATGAGGAGCAACAGAAAGGACTTTTTTATTTTTCATTTCGTCCTTAAGGCTGCCGTAAACAATGCTTGATTCTTCTGTACCGAGGTAAACGAAGTCATTATTCTCAGGATCAGGATAAATAGATTTGACAAGCGGGATACCCATATCCTTGGAGCTGTAATAAGCAGTCACCCTGAGATTTTCGACAGTAAATATGCCACCGCTCAGAGTAATGCCGTAAATGATATCGTCCTTTCCCTTTGTAAGCTCGAGAATGTATTCTTTATTGATCTGAGGTTCATTTATGAGGTAGAGCTGCATATCATCGTTGATATAGGCAAGTCCCATTGTTGTTGCGATGATTATATTGCCGTAGTTATCCTCTGAAATAGAGCGTACAGAGCCTGAGCTGAGTCCGTCTGAATGATTGAAAAAGCGGAATTCATTATTTTCCATAACGGCAACGCCGCTGTCATTTGTACCTATCCACAGCCTGTCCTGTGAATCAACAAACAGGCTTACTACACTTGATATGCCTGATGATGAATCATATCGGTAAAAGCTGTTTCCATTATATCTGACAAGACCGCTGTAGCCTCCGATCCAGATAAATCCGTCTCCGGTCTGAGCTACTGTATTTGATTCCGAGGTAGTAAGACCGTTTGAATTATCATAAAGTATCGAAGTATAGCCTGAGCCGTTTTTAATAAGAGCCGGAATATTAACAGCGTGTGAGCTGAGTGATACTCCGGCAAGAAAAACAAGCAGTATTACCGGAAGAAGGAAAAGCAGCTTAAAATTAAAAAGTGACAGTTTTTTCTGCATTTATGATCTTCTCCTTGTAGAATTATTCTAAAATAAATGTAGTTTGAAATAATAATACGATCAGATTTTATAATATACATTATATTATATTTTTCTTTACTTTTCAATTGTTAATACAAAATTATCATCAGATACGGCATGAATCGTAAAAGAATCTGATTTTTAAGCACAAAAAACACTTTAATTTGACAATAATTGGCAATAAAGGCAAATAGTTAAATTTTTATCAGCAATTTCAATAATATGGTTGAAAAGATTTTTCTATTTTAGGTGAAAAAAATATTGGTTTAATGAGGAATTTGTAGTATAATATCATTGTCTGCGCGTATAATGCAATGACGTTTTTAAAAGGAATAAATATGGAATGATCGGAGGAAGAAAGATGAAATTGCACGGTGTTCATGTACCTCACATGAAGAACACTGCCGAGTGCAAGGGAGTAAGGATGCCTGTTCCTGCCGCTGTTACGATACCGATGGCAATGCATATCGGAAAGCCGGCAAAGCTTATCGTAAAAAAGGGCGATACTGTAAAGCTTGGACAGCTTATCGGTGAAGCGGACGGTTTTGTATCTTCAAACATTCACTCAAGTGTCTCAGGTACAGTGCAAAAGGTTGATGAAATGGTTTCATCAATGGGTGCAAAGGTTCCCTGCGCTGTGATAGCATCAGACGGGAAGCAGGAGCTTTATGAAGGAATAAAGCCGCCGGAGCCGACCGATTTTGACAGCTTTATTTCTGCGGTTAAGCTCAGCGGAGTAGTAGGTCTGGGCGGTGCAGGATTCCCGAGCTTTGTAAAGCTGAGTGTCAAGGAACTGTCAAAAATCGAGCACGTTGTGATAAATGCGGCTGAATGTGAGCCTTATATCACATCGGATACCCGTACAATGATGGATAAGGGTGAATATGTTTTCAAAGGCATTGAAGCGATAAAAAAATATCTCGGCGCAAAGCATTTTGTTATCGGAATTGAAAACAACAAAAAGGAAGCAATTTCAAGAATGAAGGAGCTTTCTGCAAAGACAGAGGGTGTTGAGGTACATGTACTGCCCTCGATGTATCCGCAGGGCGGTGAGAAGGTTCTTGTTTTCAATACTGTAAACAGAGTTATTCCCAAGGGCGGACTTCCGCTTGATGTCGGAGTTATCGTTATCAACGTAACAACGCTTGCATTTATTGCAGAGTATCTCGAAACAGGAATACCGCTTGTTGAAAAATGCGTAACTGTAGACGGTTCCGCGGTAAAGGAGCCGAAAAATATAATTGTTCCGATAGGTACTCCGATAAAAGATCTTATAGAAGCGGCAGGCGGTTTAAAAGCCGATCCTGCAAAGGTGCTTTACGGCGGACCTATGATGGGGCTTACAGTACCTTCAATGGATGAGCCTGTACTTAAAAACACCAATGCTATTGTCGTAATGGATAAAAATGAGGCAAAGCAGCATAAGACAACACCCTGCATACGCTGCGGAGCCTGTCTGAATCATTGTCCCTTCCGTCTTAATCCGAGAGATATTGCCCATGCATATAAGATGGGCGACGGAGAAGCGCTTAAAAAGCTTTGTGTTGACCTGTGCATGGAATGCGGCTGCTGTTCATATATTTGTCCGGCAAATCGTCCTTTGGTACAGACAAACAAGCTTGCAAAGATAAAGCTTCGTGAATACCTTGCTGAACAAAAGGCACAGCAGGAAAAGGAGGGCAAATAATGGAAAAGCTTATTTTATCTGTTTCGCCTCATATATCTGGAAAGCGTACAACACAGAGCATAATGCTCGATGTTATTATTGCGCTCATACCTGCTGCGATAGCTTCGGTTGTTTTCTTTGGAATCCGCAGTCTTTTGGTAATATGCGTATGCATAGCTACCTGTATGCTGAGTGAATTTCTGTTTGAAAAGCTTTGCAAGCGTGAGAATACAGTTCTTGATTTATCAAGTGCAGTTACGGGAATGATACTTGCATTCAACCTCCCCGTAACTATTCCGCTCTGGCAGGCTATTTTCGGAAGTGTTGTCGCAATTATCGTTGTCAAGCAGCTTTTCGGCGGTATCGGTCAGAACTTTGCTAATCCTGCGATAGCTGCAAGAATAGTAATGATGACAGCATTTTCCGGAACGATGACGGCATGGGTGGCTCCTAATGCCATTAATAAGGCTGTTGACGCATTGTCCACAGCAACTCCGCTTGTAGCCGAATCGAAGGGAGAAACACCTCCCTCATATCTTACACTTCTGCTTGGAACACACGCAGGCTGTATAGGTGAAACGTGTGCCGCTGCATTGATACTTGGAGGTCTTTATCTCATTTTAAGGGGAGTAATAAGCTGGCACACACCTGCTGCATTTATTGCAGTAGTTGCAATAATGTCATTTATCTGCGGAAAGGATGCTCTTTATCAGGTATTATCAGGAGGACTTCTTCTCGGAGCCTTTTTCATGGCAACAGATTACTCCACCACTCCGTCAACAAAATGGGGTAAGATAATATTCGGCATCGGCTGCGGACTTATCACAATACTTATCCGCTTCTGGGGCAATCTCCCCGAGGGTGTATCCTTCTCGATACTTCTTATGAACATACTTACACCCTATATCTCAAAGCTTACACAGAATAAACCGCTGGTAGGGGAGGCGAAGGTATGAAGGATATAATAAAGCCTATTGTCGTTTTAGCGTCCATCTGCCTTGTTGTCACAGCCTTACTTGCATATGTGAATATGGTAACTGCTCCTATTATCAAGGAGGCACAGGACAAAGAAGCTTCACAGGCAAGGTCTGAGGTGCTCAAGGAAGCAAAAAGCTTCGAGCAGCTTAATATAGATAAGCTTCCCGATGGCGTGACTGAGGTATACAAGGGCAGTGATAACAGCGGTTATGTATTCATGCTTACCACAAAGGGCTACGGCGGAGATATAAAGCTCATATGCGGAATTAAGCCCGATGGAAGCATTGAGGCTGTCAAGACGCTTCTTCACGGGGAGACAAAGGGTATCGGTTCAAAGGTAATGGATAATGAAAGCGGATACCATGATAATTATATCGGAAAGACAAAGGATACCTATTCAGATGTCGATAATGTTTCCGGCGCAACTATTTCCTCAAAGGCATATAAAAAGGCAATGGAAGCTGCATTTGAGGCATTTGAGATCGTAACGGGAGGTGCAAAGCAATGAATACCTTAAAGAATTTTACGAAAGGTCTTATAAAGGAAAATCCTGTATTGGTACTTGTACTTGGCACCTGTCCTACACTTGCGACATCAACAAGCGTAATTAACGCGCTCGGTATGGGAGCTGCTGCAACGGTTGTTCTTCTTTGCTCCAATATTGTTATTTCCGCGCTGAGAAAGGTTATTCCCGACAAGGTGAGAATACCATGCTATATCGTACTTATAGCCGGCTTTGTTACTGCGGTACAGATGCTTGTAAAGGCGTTTGCACCGGCACTTGATAAATCTCTCGGCATTTATCTTCCGCTTATAGTTGTAAACTGTATCATTCTCGGAAGAGCAGAGATGTT
>CACXDV010000022.1 GCA_902766585.1 uncultured Ruminococcus sp. | reverse complement strand
ATCACCCGCGGGTATACTGCCATAGCCGTCTTTTATTTCATCCGTATCCTGCACTATCACCCACTGATAGAGTACCTCACCCTTTGAAGCCTGTTCAGAAGCAAGCTCTGCCGTGAAGCTGTGTTCAAGATAATAAACATTTTCCTCTGCCTCGACCATATATCTTTCTGTGGTTATATCAAGGGGTACAGGCTCCTCCTCTGTATTTTCAGACTCAACAAAATACAGGACATCAACATCAACATAAACAGAGCTGTCTGTTGTGCCGGACGGCACATTAATGGCAACGACCTGCTGTTCGGTTCTTCCGTCAACAACACAGGCCGACTGTACATATGAGTTATATGAAAACGAATAATCTTCTAAATCAACAGAATAAAACAGCCTGCCGTTTTTCTTCTGACCAAGATCCATATTGATCACTACGGTAACAAGCGCAGAATCCTCAAACGGAAGCTCTTCATAGTCAGTGTTTACTATCATTTCAGGCACAAAGTCATTACCAACAGCCTCACCCTTAAGATAGCCCTCTATTCTGAACATATCCTTATTAACGACACCGCTTCCGGCAGCGGCATTTTTTATTTCCTGTTCGCCATAGCCTTCATTCATATAGGCATAATAATACTGTCTTGTTCCCGACACACTATTCTTTTCGGATTCATCGTCACTGAATACCACGACAAAGGGTTCTTCTTCATCGCTGTCAAGTGAAACTATAAAGCTGTCGCCTTTCTTTGAAGCACTCACAATATCAACCTGCTCCACATTTAATTCGGCAGGCTCTGACGGCTCTGTTACAACAGGCTCATAAGAAACAGGAACGGATATACTGTCATTCCCATGATTTGTCAGGGCAAAGCATACGCCTACCCCCACACATAAGGCAGCAGCAAAAGCACATACCGCTATAGCTCCATATATACCCCTTTTTTTCTTTTCACCGGACTCCGGCGCAGACGGCTGACAGGCTTTTTTTACAGCTTCCTCCGGAATAACAGGCGGAACCGTTTCGGCGACTCTTGACGGTACAGCAGGTCTTGTTATATCCTCATCCTTCGTTTCATTTAATACAGCATACGATATTTCATCACTTTCACTCATTGCAGGATCCGTAAACTGTCCTATAGGAAAGCCGCAGTATTCACACCTTGCCTGCAGATCAGATATAATTCTGCCGCATTCGGGGCAGTTTATTCTTGCCATAGTGTCACATCCTTTTTCGTTTACTGTCATATTAATTTTAGCATTAAAAACAATTAATTTCAATATTTTGTATGAAAATATATACATATCTTCTCCCCTCACAAAAGAAAAATTTCAGGCATATGATATTAATAAAGAGAGAGGTGATCCCTATGGCTATGGCCGTGATACAGGTTTCAAGCGTCACCTATGCTCTCAGAGGTCAGAAAATTCTGAGATCAATGGGAATAAAAGCGGAAATCCAACGTACAACCGATAAAATACAAGGCAAAAGCTGCAGCTACAGTATACTGCTGCCTGCCGATAAAAAAACGGAAGCTGAAAAAATACTGACAAAATACGGTATCCGTATGATCGGACGCAGTGAAAAGGGTGGACAGTAATGATATATCTTGATAACTCAGCCACCACCTATCCAAAGCCCTCCACCGTGTCGGCGGCGGTAACGGCGGCTGTAAGAAGCTCTGCTAATCCCGGACGAAGCGGACACGCACCTTCTCTTGCCGCTGCATCGTCTGTTTATTCTGCAAGGACAGCAGCCGCAGAATTTTTCGGCTGTGATAATGAGGAAAGAGTGATATTCACCCCCGGCTGCACAATATCACTGAATATGGCTATTAAAGGTCTGCTGAAAAAGGGGGATCATGTTGTTGTCTCATCAATGGAGCATAATGCGGTAATGCGGCCGCTTTACAAGCTTACGGGAGAGGGCATCAGCTTTACAAAGGCTGAGATAGTCCCCTGTGACAATGACAAAACAGTTGATTCCTTTCGCAAGGCTATAAACGGAAATACAAAAATGATAATCTGTACCCATGCATCAAATGTATGGGGACTGAGAATGCCCGTTGAAAGACTTTGTGCGCTTGCACACGCCTACGGGCTGTTATTTGTTGTTGATGCTGCCCAGAGCGCAGGTATCGCAGAGGTCGATATGAAAAACGGCTATGACGCTGTTTGCGCTGCAGGGCATAAGGGACTGTACGGTCCTATGGGGACAGGTCTGCTGATACTCGGAGAAGGTATACTTCCCGATACGATAATCGAGGGCGGAACAGGAAGCTCCTCAGCAGACCTCAGACAGCCAGATATTCTCCCCGACCGCTATGAATCCGGAACGCCTGACCTTTCAGGTATTGCCGGACTTAAGGCGGGGATAGAATTCGTCAAAAAAAAGGGAACAGACAAAATATTCGCGCATGAGCTTGCACTGATACAGTACCTTTATTCAAGGCTTGATAAGCTGCCGGGAATAAAGCTGTATACTCCTTTTCCCGATCCGGAATTCACCCTTCCGCTGCTGTCCTTCAATATTGAAGGGCTGTCCTCGGAGGAAGCGGCACTTCGTCTTTCAAAAGCCGGGATCGCTGTGCGGGCGGGACTTCACTGTGCTCCGCTTGCACATGAAAGCATGGGTACGGCGGAAACGGGCGCTGTCAGAATATCTCCGTCCGTATTTACCACCGGAGCGGATATAGACAGGCTTATTTTTTTCATTAAAAAAATGCTCTGACAATATTAATGCGGCAGCCGTCAAGGAATTTCTGAGGCTGCCGCTTTTCTTAAAAAAACTAAAAAAATAGTAAAAAAATTCTTGCTAAAATTGAATGATATGATAAAATAGTAATAGTAATATATTCAGCGGGGGGCTAACTGATGTTTGAACAGATAGTATCACTGTATAATTCGTTTATTGCCCTTATGCTTACCTTCAGGGTGACGGATGTACTTGATATTTTAGTAGTATCTTTTATTATATACAGTCTTATAAAAATCATGCGCGAAACACGCGCAGAACAGCTCGTAAAGGGTATCATTATCCTCATGCTCGGATATGCGGCATCATCTGTTTTCAATCTGAAAATGCTGAATACCCTTTTTACTTCCTTCTTCCAGTTTTCAGTGCTGGCAGTTCTCATTGTATTCCAGCCTGAGCTGAGAAGCGCACTTGAGCATATCGGACGCAGCAAGATAGGAAAATACTGGACGGGACTTTCCTCCTCCGGTATTGAGGAAAACCATATAAAACAAATACATAAATGCATCAACAGCGTAGTTGATGTAGCAAATAATTTCCAGAAATCCAAAACCGGTGCGCTTATCGTCTTTGAAAGGCAGACAAAGCTCGGTGAGATCATAGATACCGGAACGATAGTTGATGCAGAGCCTTCCGTTCCGGTCATCGGCAATATCTTCTTCAACAAGGCTCCGCTGCATGACGGCGCAATGATAATCCGTGACGGAAAGGTTCATGCTGCCGGCTGTATTCTTCCTCTTACCAAAAACAATAACATCAGCACCGATTTAGGTACGCGCCACCGCGCCGCACTTGGCATGAGTGAGAACAGTGATGCTGTCATAGTTATTGTATCTGAGGAAACAGGCACAATTTCTATTGCCAAAAACGGTATAATCACCCGTAACTATACCCGTGAGACACTCAGCATGGAGCTTGAGGACGAACTCATACCAAAGGATACGGAGAAAAATGACCGTATTCCTATCATCAACAATGTTATGAAAGGAAAAAGAAATGAAAGAAAAAACAAATAAGCTCAATTTCTCAAAGCTCTTTTATAACGATAAGTTTGTTATGCTTTTTTCGGTGATACTTGCCTTTATCATCTGGATAAACCTTTCGGTCAATTCTCAGGAAACACGCTATCTTACTGTCACCGATATACCCATAAGCCTGCCTGAGCTTGGAAACGACCTGCATTTTTTCGGTACGGATAATCTTACCGCAGAGGTACGCATTTCGGGAAATTCGCTTGTTGTCGCAAGCGTTACCAGCAGTGATATCTATATCACCGCAGCAGATACAAGCCAGCTCACATCTCCGGGAAACTACACTCTTAATCTTGTACCAAAAAAGGGCAGCATAAAATCTGATTATAATTTTGATTCAACTGTACGTCCGTCAACTATCAACACCTATATCGACCGCTATGCGGAAAAGGAAATTGCCATTACCGACAGGATAGATGTAAGTGCTGTCGATTCAGAGCATTATGCGGCAAAGACACAGCTTTCCCGCCAGACGATCAACGTCAAAGGCGCCGAGGCAGTAATAAACAGTATTGCCGAGGCAGATGCGGAATACACCTTCACCGATCCGATATCTGAAACACAGACAGTTGAAGCCATTATAGTTCTTCGGGATTCAAAAGGCGAAAAAATTGATACGCAGTATATTACCACCGATGCAAAAACCGTTACCGCAGCCGTACCCATACTCAAGATAAAGACTATACCGATAGTTCCGAATATAACAAACGCTCCTGACAGCTTTGTATTTGACGAAGATATTATTTCTGTCGAGCCGTCAACGATCGAGGTCGCTATACCGGATGATGCAACCGAAAATATCTCCTCTATCAGCACCGATGAAATTGATCTTTCAAAGGTTAATCTCACAAATAATCACTTCAAAGTCGGACTTCAGATATCATCGGGACTTCGCAACCTTAAACAGATAACCGAAGCAGAAGTTACCTTCGACAAATCAAAGCTTGCCGAAAAGAAGATCACCCTGTCGAAGTTTACGATTATCAACGACAGTCCCAACCGTAAGACAAATGTTTCCACCAAATCAATTGATGTCGTACTTATTGGTGAGAAAAATCAGATCAACACAATTACAGCTTCAAATATCACCGCTGTCATTGATATGTCATCAAAGATAAGCTTCTCAGGCTACGGAAGTATGCCTGTCACTATCAGCATAAACAGCAAATTCCCCTCCGTTTGGACCTACGGAACTTATGAAGTTGATGTTAATGTTGCCGATACCACCCAGACCTCAAGCTCACCATCCTGAATCAATTTACAATGTGCAATGTACAATGTACAATTGCGGAGTCCCTCCGCTCTGAGTTTCGCGCCTGCCTGCCGGCAGGCAGGCTTTAGTTCTGTTGTACCTCTGTTTCTATTGCGCGAAGATACTTTTCGAGTTAGGAATTAGGAGTGAGGAGTTGCTGAATAAGCTTCTTTCTTCACTTCTTTAGCACATACTAATGAAATAATAAAGCCTGTTGTATTATTAGAGGGTAATACAACAGGCTTATTTTTAATTTACAATGTACAATGTTCAATGTTCAATTATTTGTAATCCTGATTCATTTTGCTATTTTATTTCTATAGCACAAAATAATTTAAGCAACAATAAAACTGCTAAAGAAACAGCTTAACCCATAACTAAACTTGAAATACTACTGAATTATCTTCGCGCAAAAGAAATAAATGTACTACTGAACTAAAGCGCGAAATACAGAGCACAGGGACTGTGCTGAACATTTAATAGATTGTGTTTTCTGGGGTGTTGGTAAAAATGCCGTCTGTGAGGTCACAGTAAAGCTTATAGTTGTAACCGCCCTTATCCTTTGCAAGAACATAGCAATATTTCTCGATATCGTTTTTTACATTACCTTTGAAGGTATATGTATATTCGTTTCCGTTTTTCCTGACATCACTCGAAGCCATAAGGTCTGTCTCGCTGAGAATCTTTCCTCCCTGCTCGAATACAAGCTTCATCTCTGTAAAGGTATCGTTTGAATTGTTATTTGCGGGATATGCTATCACTGTTATATCTGTGCTGATATCAGTGGTGCCGTCATCCTTTTCGTTTATATTGGTATTATCCTCCGAACAGTCGATATAAGGGAAGCT
>CACXDV010000021.1 GCA_902766585.1 uncultured Ruminococcus sp. | reverse complement strand
TGAATTTGATCCGGTTCCCTTTAAAAGCATTTGATTGACGATAAACTGATACCTTCCGGTCTTGGAATATATTGATACTTTTCCGCGGACATAAACACTCATTCCGTTTTCAGCTTTAAAACTCAGAGATTCCGCTGAATTACTGTACATAACTGCACTTATCGAAGAAGTATCGTCAACCAGAGTCATATAATGATGACCGCTTCTATGTATAATATAATCTTTTATTTCTGCTTCAAGGATCACATCTCTCAGAATAGTATCCTTTGTCATTAAAGAATTTACATATGTATTAAGTCCTGTTACTGTAAACTTACCCATATCATTCCTCTTCTCTAATCAAATTTCAACTGACTGTCCTGTTCGTCCGGAAGAGACAAGCCTAAATGCAGACAGCCTGCTTTCGTAATACAGCGTCCTCTTGGTGTACGGCTGAGAAAGCCTATCTGCATAAGATACGGTTCTATTACGTCCTCTATTGTTATTGCTTCTTCTCCGATAGCCGCCGCAAGAGTTTCCAGTCCGACAGGTCCGCCCTTATAAAAATTTACTATCGCTCTGAGCATCCTTCTGTCATTAGCATCAAGTCCAAGTTCATCTATCTCAAGCCGCTCAAGTGCTGTCTGTGCTGTTTGCAGGGTTATAACTCCGTTTGACATTACCTCGGCAAAATCACGGACTCTTTTAAGAATTCTGTTTGCGATTCTTGGAGTTCCCCTTGATCTTGAAGCTATTTCTAAAGCTCCGTCCTGTTCAATAGGAATATTCAGGATAGAAGCACTCCTGTTGACTATCATCGCTAACTCCTCGGGTGTATACAGCTCAAGTCTCAGTGAAACACCAAATCTGTCACGAAGCGGCGCTGTAAGCTGACCTGCGCGTGTAGTCGCTCCTACAAGGGTGAAATGCGGAAGCGGGAGATGATAAGCCGTTGCCATCTGTCCCTTTCCGGTAATGATATCAATAGAAAAATCCTCCATTGCCGGATAAAGAACCTCCTCAACTGCTCGTGAAATACGATGTATCTCATCTATAAAAAGTACATCGCCTTCATTCAGATTCGTAAGCATGGCGGCAAGATCACCGGGCTTTTCAATAGCAGGTCCGGAGGTTATTCGCATATTTACTCCCATTTCATTGGCTATTATTCCCGAAAGAGTAGTTTTTCCAAGTCCCGGAGGACCATACAGCAATACATGATCAAGACATTCATTCCTCCGTTTTGCAGCCTCCATAAATACCGCAAGATTCTGCTTTGCTTTTTCCTGACCGATATAATCCGCAAGCCTCCTCGGACGAAGCGGGTTATCATCACCATTATCTCCCATTATCTCTGTGGGTGATACGATCCTGTTTTCAAAATCAAATTCTTCCATCTGCCGTTCCTTTCAAAATCACTTTTTTCCGATTGCCTTCAGCGTTTCTCCGATAATTTTTTCTACCGGAAGATTCGGATCAATATTAGTCATGAATGGCGTTACCTCATCAGGTGAATAGCCGAGTACTGCAAGCGCACCGATCGCCTTTGAAATATTGCCGTCAGGCATTATGACAGGTGCCGCTGCAACTGAGGCTGCCATTACCGGAGCAATATTCTTCACCTTATCCTTAAGCTCAAGAACTATTCTCTGAGCAAGCTTATTTCCTACGCCGGCTGCCCGTGTCAGCGACTTGCTGTCTCCGGAAGAAACGGCAACTGCCATCTGTTCAGGTGTAAATTCAGACAAAACTGCAATTGCTGACTTTGCTCCGACACCGCTTATGTTCATCAGAAGCTTAAAGCAATTCAGCTCACTTCTGTCCGCAAAGCCGCAAAGCTCCACTGCATCCTCTCTTACAAGCATATGAGTATATAACATTGTCTTTTCTCCGACAGCAGGCACCATACGGAGAGTATTCATTGTTGCAAGACATTTATAGCCAACTCCGCCGCATTCGATCACTACTGCGCCGGGTTCTTTCATTATAACCGTTCCGTTCAAGCTGTATATCATCTTTTTATTTACCTTTGTCCGTGAAACTTCTTTGCGACAAAGGCTAACTCCTCCATTCCGATATATTTTTTTCCTTCAAAATCCATACGCACCACATAGGGCATATAGTTTATTATCCTCATAAATGCTTCAAGCCCAAATGAAGCATCATATCTGTTTATTATAGTACTGAGCGCTGTACCGTGAGTTCCGATAAGAATACTTTTTCCATCATATTTCTCAAGAATATCTCCAATAGCCTCAATATTCCGTTTCTGACATTCTCCAAGGCTCTCTCCGCCTTCCTCGTGATAGGAAAAATCAGCCCAGCGTTTTTTAAACATTTCATAATTATTGCTTTTATTTGTGATCCTGTCCCTTTCCCTCAGACGGATATCAGTCAATATTTTCAGACTGTGTTCCTCTGCGCAGGGAATAATCGTATCAATGCTTCTTTTATACGGACTGCTTATACAGATGTCTAAGGGTATATTTCTCAAAGCCTCCGCTGCCCTCATTCTGTCCTCCATACCCTCAGCAGACAGAGAAAAGGTGCTGTCCTCACCTGTACGGTAATCGGGCTGTGCGTGACGAACAAAATAAAGCTTAGTCATATTTTACTGCCTCCATGAGAAGAATAGTCTATTCTGTTTCTGCTGTTAAGAAGCTCCTTTAATCTCGTTCCGGAACTTTGAACATGACATATTGCAATAGCAAGCGCATCTGCCGTGTCATCAGGCTTCGGCACCGAATCAAGCTTAAGAAGTCTTCTTGTCATTTCCATTACCTGAGGCTTTTTTGCCTGACCGTAGCCCGTGACCGCCTGCTTTACCTGAAGCGGAGTATATTCGCTTATCGGAATATTATTCATCTGTGCGGACAAAAGAATAACTCCTCTTGCTTCTGCTACAGGAATAGCTGTTTTCTGGTTATTCTGAAAATACAGCTTTTCAATAGACATTTCATCCGGATCGTTTTTTATTATGACCGAAACAAGCTCATTATATATATGCTGCAGCCTCTTCGGAAAAGGCATATCCGCATCCGTTGTTATTGCTCCGAAATCAACAGCACGGTATCTGCCTCCGGAATATTCAACCACACCGTATCCGACTATTGCATATCCGGGATCTATTCCTAATACTATCATTTTTGTCTTCCTTGTCATTTTGATATAATAACTATAACATATTTTTAAATAATTATCAATAATCGAATACATTCTTATATGTACCGTTTTTTGTACAAAAAAATGGCTGCTGTATCACATTATTAGCAATACAGCAGCCGTTTCTGATATTAAGCTTATTTAAGGCAATTGACCATAACTGCCTTCTGAGCGTGGAGCCTGTTTTCAGCCTCTTCAAATATTTCATTGGCATGAGCCTCAAAAATATCCTCTGTTATCTCCTCGCCCCTGTGTGCGGGCAGACAATGCTGTACCATTGCATCAGGCTTGGCAAGTGACATGAGTTCAGCATTGACCTGATAGCCGTCAAATGCCTTCCTGCGCTTTTCAGCTTCGCCTTCCTTTCCCATTGATGCCCATACATCCGTGATAACTACATCAGCATCAACAACTGCTTCCTTCGGGGTACGGAACATTGAGAACTTGTCGCCGTATTCCTTAGCAAATTCAAGAACCTGACTGTCAGGCTCATAACCCTCGGGACAAGCTACAGCTATAGACATTCCTGTTTTAAGAGCACCAACGATAAGAGAATTCATCATGTTGTTTCCGTCACCGATAAAGCACATTTTTAAACCATTAAGCTTACCCTTGAATTCGCGGATAGTCATAAGGTCAGCAAGTATCTGGCAGGGATGACAGAAATCGGTAAGACCATTGATTATCGGGATACTGCCGTACTTTGCAAGATCCTCTACCTCTTTCTGCTCAAAGGTACGGATCATTATTCCATCAAGATAGCGTGAAAGAACTCTTGCTGTATCCTGAACAGGCTCACCGCGTCCAATCTGCATATCCCTTGCTGAAAGGAATATCGGCTGACCGCCGAGCTGGTACATTCCTACCTCAAATGATACCCTTGTCCTTGTTGATGCCTTTTCAAAAATAAGGCCGAGTGATTTGCCCTCAAGATGCTTATGGGCAATTCCATGCTTCTGCTCATATTTAAGCTGGTCTGCAAGATTGAGGATACCGATTATCTCTTCTGAGCTTAAATCGAGCATTTTGAGTAAATGCTTCATTTCTTATACCTCCATTACTGATTTTAATATAGAAAGACCTTTGTCAATTTCTTCGTAGCTTATTGTAAGCGGGGGCAAAAGCCTGAGAAGGTTCTTTGCCGTAAGTATCAGAAGTCCGTTCTCAACACATCTGCCTGCAACATCCTTGGCATTATCCTTTTCGGTGACAATGCCTATCATCAAGCCCTTTCCCCTTATTTCCTTTACATTCGGCATAGCGGAAAGCTTTTCGCGGATATAATCACCCTTTGCTCTTACCTCGTCAAGAAATTCCTTTGTCGATACTCTTGAAAGCACCTCATTTGCGCCGGCACAGGCTATGGGATTTCCGCCGAAGGTCGTTCCGTGTGTACCTGCGGTCATTACCCCGGCAGTCTTTTTACCGCTGATACAGGCACCTATCGGAAGACCTCCTCCAAGTCCCTTGGCAGAGGTTACAACATCAGGTTCTATACCATACTGCTGATAGCAGAAGAAGGTACCTGTTCTTGAAATACCTGTCTGAACCTCATCTATCATAAGGAGAATATCCTTTTCCTTACAGATATCGGCAGCAGTTCTTACAAAATCCTCCGAAAGAGGCATTACACCGCCCTCGCCCTGAACAAGCTCGATAAAAACAGCGCAAACATCATCACTGATATGAGCCTTAAGATCATCTGTGTCATTCGCTGTAACATAATCAAAGCCCTCTGTAAACGGGAAAAAGAAATTATGAAAAACATCCTGTCCGGTAGCCGCAAGAGTTGTTACAGTTCTTCCGTGAAAGGAATTGATAAGAGTGATTATCTTCTGTCTGCCTTCGCCGTATTTATCAAAGCTGTATTTTCTTGCGATCTTAATTGCACATTCGTTTGCCTCAGCACCGCTGTTGCAAAGAAATACCTTTTCCATGCCCGTAAGCTTGCAAAGCTTCTTTGAAACCTCTGTCTGAAGCGGTGAATAATATAGATTTGATATATGCTGTAATGTTGCCGCCTGTGAAGAAACTGCCTTTACCCAGCCTTCGTCACAATAGCCGAGAGAGTTTACGCCGATACCGCTTGTAAAGTCAATATATTCCTTACCCTCAGAATCAACAGCAGAAGCTCCCTTTCCCTTTACCAAAGCAGTATTGAAGCGTCCGTAGGTATGCATCATATACTGCTGTTCATCATTTTTTATTTCTTCAAAATTCAATCTGATTACTTCCTGTCTTTATAGTTTATCAATAGAACATTGTTCCGATACCTTCATCAGAGAACATTTCAATAAGAATTGAATGAGGTATCCTTCCGTCAATGATATGTGCTCTCTTTACGCCTCTTCTTACTGCCTCAACACAGCAATCTATCTTCGGTATCATTCCTCCGGAAATAATACCCTCTCTCTTGAGTGACGGTACCTCGCTGACATTTACAACAGGGATAAGTGTGGATTCATCCTCCTTGTTTCTGAGAAGCCCCTTTATATCCGTCATAAGAATAAGCTTTGCAGCGCCAAGCTCGGCAGCTATTCTTGCTGCTGCAAGGTCTGCATTGATATTATATACCGCGCCGTTATAACCGCCTGCAATCGTGGAAATGATTGGAATATATCCGTTATTTGTTGCATCTGTGATAACACCTGTATTGACCTCTGTTATCTCTCCGACAAAGCCGAGGTCATGCGCTGTTATCATCTTTTCAGCCATGATCATTCTGCCGTCAAGTCCGCAAAGTCCGATTGCCTTACCGCTGTGCTGCTCCAAAAGCTGAACAAGGCTTTTATTCACCTTGCCTGAAAGAACCATCTGAACTACATCTATAGTTTCTTCATCTGTAACTCTGAGACCGTTTATGAATTGACTTTCCTTGCCGATCTTATTGAGCATCTGGCTGATCTCGGGACCGCCGCCGTGAACAAGAACAACATTTACGCCGACAAGCTGCAAAAGAACGATATCGCTCATTACGGCGTCCTTTAATTCATCACTTATCATGGCATTTCCGCCGTATTTGATAACTATTGTCTGTCCTGAAAACTTCTGTATGTAAGGAAGAGCCTGTATAAGTATTCTTGCGCGGTCTTTATCTGTTATATTATTCATTCCTGCTGCCTCCAAATCAAGTTCTGTAATCACCGTTGATCTTGACATATTCGTATGTAAGATCACAGCCGTAAGCCTCAGCGGTTCCCTCGCCGTCATTAAGACCTACAAGTATCGTTATTTCATCCATAAGCAGAATATCCTTTGCCGTTTCCTCAGAAAAATCTATTCCTGCTCCGTTTTTGCATACATCTATCGTTCCCTTCTCGGATGAGAATGAAACATCTACCTTATGGACATCAATATCACAGCCTGAATAGCCTATAGCGCAGAGTACGCGTCCCCAGTTAGCATCAGCTCCGAACATTGCAGCCTTGAGAAGACTTGAACAAATAACGGATTTTGTTGCTCCCTTTGCATCCTTTTCAGTCTTTGCTCCTCTTACCTTACAGATAAGAAGCTTTGTTGCGCCTTCTCCGTCCTTTGCCATTTTCTTTGAAAGCTCACGGCATACGGCAGTCAACGCTTCGACAAATGCATCATAATCCTCACCCTCAGTGGTTATCTCACTGTTTCCGGCAAGACCTGATGCCATTACAGAAAGCATATCGTTTGTTGAGGTATCTCCGTCAATGCTTATCATATTGAAGGTCGCATCAGCAGCAGTCTTTACTGCCTTACCTATCATCCCGGCAGAAATTGCCGCATCTGTTGTAACAAAGCAAAGCATTGTCGCCATATTGGGATGTATCATTCCGCTGCCCTTTGAAATACCGCCTACCTTTACGGTTTTTCCGCCTATAACGGTCTCAACGGCAACCTCTTTTTTAACTGTATCCGTAGTCATTATTGCCTCTGCAGCATCCGTTGCGCCGTCAACAGAAAGCTCCTTTACAAGTGAAGGAACTCCCTCCTCGATAGGCTCTATCGGAAGTACCTGACCGATAACACCGGTTGAAGCAACTATTACATCATCTGCTGAAATACCAAGAGCATCAGCGGCAAGCTCACACATTTTCTTAGCCTTTTTGTCGCCGTCTGCGTTGCAGGTATTAGCATTACCGCTGTTTGCAATAACTGCCTGTGCGTATCCGTCCGAAAGATTCTGCTTTGTTATTGTTATAGGAGAGCTTTGAACAAGATTAGTTGTATACACAGCGGCTGCAGTACATTTCTTTTCGCAGAAAATAAGACCTATATCCCTTTTAGTTTTATTCTTCCTGATACCGCAGTGAACACCCGATGCAGTAAAGCCCTTTGCTGCGGTAACGGAACCGTCAATGAATTTATATGCCATTATGTATTCCTCCGATCAATTAATTAAAATGCAGGCGGTACTATAACAAGACCTGTCTTTTCGTCAAGTCCGAAGATGATATTCATGTTCTGTATAGCCTGACCTGCCGCGCCCTTTACCATATTATCAATTGCGGAAATAGCAACAAGCGTATTCGTTCTCTTATCATGGTGAAGGGATATATCACAGAAATTGGAATATTTGATATTATGTATATCAGCATTTGCGCCGTCTTCAAGTACTCTTACAAAGAATTCATCCTTATAGAAGCTCTCATATTCGGCTCTGATCTGCTCAAAGGTTACACCCTCGTTTATTCTTGCATAGCAGGTTGAGATAATTCCTCTGTTTACCGGAAGAAGATGCGGAACAAAGGTTATTGTCACCTTTTTGCCCGAAAGCTTGCCGAGTGTCTGCTCAATTTCAGGGGTATGGCGGTGATTAGCTACCTTATAGGCATGGAAGCCTTCATTTAGCTCAGGGTAATGATTTCCCTGATTCGGCTTTCTTCCTGCGCCTGTAACGCCTGATTTTGAATCGACAATTATTCCCTCTGTGCTAACAAGTCCTGCCTTAACAGCCGGCGCAAGAGCAAGCGGCGCGCCTGTGGTATAGCAGCCGGGATTTGCGATTATTCTCTTCCCCTTGATATTATCTCTGAAAAGCTCGGGCAGACCGTATACCGATCTTTTATGAAGGTCATGGTCGAGAAAATCACATCCGTACCATTCCTTATATTCCTCCTCGCTCTCAAGACGGAAATCTGCGCCAAGGTCAATAAATGCCTTGCCTGCCTTATCACACTGAGCAGCAAGCTCCTGTGAAAGACCGTGAGGAAGCGCTGCAAAGATCACATCACTCTTTTCTACCACTTCATCCTGATTTTTACATTCCATATCACAAAGACTTTTGTAGGAGGGATAAACCTCGCTGAGCTTCTTTCCCTCAAAGCTTACCGAGCTTATTGCTGCGATCTCTGCCTGTGGGTGTGTAAGAAGTATTCTTACAAGCTCTGCTCCTGCATAGCCTGTTGCTCCGATAATACCTGCTTTTATTTTCATTTCCTTTTACCTCTTTTATTATTCTGATATCAGATATCTTCAAGAGCCATTTTGACTCTCGCTGCCTGTGCGCGTACATTTTCAGAAGCAGGACCTCCGAGAACTTTTCTGCCGTTTACACAGTTTTCAAGTGATATAGCATCATATACGCCTTCATCAAAAATATCGCATATCTTTTTGTATTCCTCTATCGGAAGTTCCTCAAGAGTAGTGTTTTTCTCTATACAAATTGCTACAAGGGTTCCTGTTGCCTTATATGCGTCACGGAAGGGCAGTCCCTTCTTTACAAGATAATCAGCACAGTCTGTCGCATTTATAAAGCCTTTTGCAGCTGCCTTGCGCATATTTGCCGTAATGACCTTCATGGTATCTATCATTGGAGTGAAAGCTGTAAGGCACATCTTTACAGTATCCACAGCATCAAATATTGCTTCCTTATCCTCCTGCATATCCTTATTATAAGCAAGAGCAATTCCCTTCATAACTGTGAGCAGCGTCATAAGATCACCGAATACTCTGCCGGATTTTCCTCTTACAAGCTCTGCAATATCAGGATTCTTCTTCTGAGGCATTATGCTTGATCCTGTTGAAAATGCGTCATCAAGCTCGACAAATTTAAATTCCCAGCTGCACCACATTATGATCTCCTCTGAAAATCTTGAAAGGTGAACCATAATTATCGAAAGCGCTGAAGCAAGCTCCATGCAGAAATCTCTGTCTGAAACACCGTCAAGGCTGTTCCGGCAAATTCCCGAAAAGCCAAGAAGTGAAGCTGTTATCGTTCTGTCTATCGGATATGTAGTGGTTGCAAGCGCACCGCTGCCAAGAGGCATTTCATCCATATGTCTGTATGCACATTCAAGTCTGTCAATATCTCTCATCAGCATCTCAGCATACGCCATAAGATGATGTCCGAAGGTAATAGGCTGCGCTCTCTGGAGATGAGTATATCCGGGCATTACTGCATCAGCATACTGCTCTGCCTTCTTGCAGATGACCTCTACAAGCTCCTTTGTCATGGACTTTACATTCTTTACCTCTTTTTTAAGATAAAGTCTGATATCAACTGCAACCTGATCGTTTCTGCTTCTTGCTGTATGAAGTCTTTTTCCTGTCTGACCAAGTCTTTCGGTAAGCTCGCCCTCGATAAAGGTATGTATATCCTCGGCATTAGGATCAATAAGAAGCTTTCCGCTGTCAATATCAGCAAGTATTCCCTCAAGTCCCTTTATGATAGCCTCGGATTCGCTCTTTTCTATTATCCCGCATTCACCAAGCATTGTCGCATGAGCTATACTGCCCTCTATATCCTCCCGGTACATACGGCTGTCAAAGGATATTGATGAATTGAAATCATTTGTCTTCTTGTCTATTTCCTTTGAAAAACGTCCTGCCCAAAGTTTCATAGCTTTTCACCTCATTTTATTATCCGGACTGCTTTCGTATGAACAAAGCTCATTCGCCCATACGAAAACAGTCCACTGCTATATAAATGATATTCGGGCGGACAATGAGATCAACACTGTTCGCCCTTAAATATCATATTTTTATGATCAGATTATTCCTTTACAAGACCCTTCTTTGCCTGAACCTTTATCGGCAGACCGAAGAGATTGATGAAACCTGCGCTGTCCTTCTGATCGTATACCTCATCCTCGTCAAAGGTAGCTATATCGGAATCATAAAGTGAATAGGGTGATGTTACACCTGCATCAATGATATTGCCCTTATACAGCTTAAGCTTAACGTCACCTGTAACTGTCTCCTGTGTTGAATCAACAAAAGCAGAAAGTGCCTTTCTGAGAGGAGTGTACCACTGACCAAAGTAAACAAGCTCAGCAAAACGCAGACCAACCTGCTGCTTGAAGTGGTATGTATCTCTGTCAAGAGTGATCTCCTCAAGCTTGTTATGAGCATGATAGAGTATTGTTCCGCCGGGAGTCTCATAAACACCTCTGGACTTCATACCTACAAGTCTGTTTTCTACCAGATCAACAATACCGATACCATTTTCTCCGCCAAGCTGATTGAGCTTCTTTACGATCTCAACACTGCCAAGCTTCTCACCGTCAATGGCAACCGGAACACCCTTGTCAAAGGAAATTGTTACATAGGTAGGCTTATCAGGAGCCTGCTCGGGCGAAACACCAAGCTCAAGGAAGCCTTCCTTATTATACATAGGCTCATTTGCGGGATCCTCAAGATCAAGTCCTTCATGGGAAATGTGCCAGATGTTCTTGTCCTTTGAATAATTTGTCTCTCTTGTGATCTTAAGAGGAATATTGTGTGCCTCAGCATAGTCTATCTCTTCATCACGAGATTTGAGTTCCCATTCTCTCCAGGGAGCGATGATCTTCATATCAGGAGCGAATGCCTTGATAGCAAGCTCAAAACGAACCTGATCATTACCCTTACCTGTGCAGCCGTGGCAAATTGCATCTGCACCCTCTTTGAGAGCGATCTCAACAATTCTCTTTGCAATGATAGGACGTGCAAAGGATGTTCCAAGAAGATATTTGCTCTCGTATACAGCATCTGCCTTTATTGTGGGGAATACATATTCCTCAATGAACTCCTTATTAAGATCTTCAATATAAAGCTTTGATGCGCCTGTCTTTTTTGCCTTTTCCTCAAGACCGTCAAGCTCTGTTCCCTGTCCGACATCACCTGATACTGCAATTACCTCACAGTTATCATAGTTTTCCTTAAGCCAGGGAATGATTATAGAAGTATCAAGTCCTCCGGAATATGCAAGTACTACTTTTTTAATGTCACCCATGACAATTACCTCCGTTAAATTAAATTACTCTATCATTATACAACTTTTTATACATTTTTCAAGTCCTAAATGAATATTGTCCCGCTTTTTTG
>CACXDV010000020.1 GCA_902766585.1 uncultured Ruminococcus sp. | reverse complement strand
GATCCGCCGGAGGTATTTATTCCGTCATCACTTGAGGTCACGCTCACATTTCCGCCGTTTATTGTGATATTTGCAGCCTCTATGCCCTCATAGGATTTTGTTATTGATACAGTGCCTTCATTTATGACGATATCCTTTGAAGCTGTAATTCCGTCGTCTGAAGAAGACATTGTATAGCTTCCGGAATTTATGGTTATATTTGACTTTCCGTGTATCGCATCATCGGCAGATGAGATCGTAACAGCAGTTCCGTCAAGAGTAATGCTGCCGGAGCATTTAATACCCTTCTGAGAGGTCGAGCTGTTCTTTGAATTGTCTGAGCCGCCGCCGGAGGTAATGTTTATTGTTCCTCCCGAGGTCTTTATATATCCTGCAAATTCAGAGGAATCCGAATCAGCGGTAACGGATATTCCGTCATATTCTGAATTGATATTGAGAGTGGAGTTTTCAAGATAGAAATATGCGGTATTATCGGAATTTGATACATGGACAGCATCATGTCCGGAGGTTATGCTTGCCTCTCCGCTGCTTATGCGGAGTGAATTGTCCGCCTGTATTCCTATAAGGTCAGCCTTTACTGTTGTTGACGCGCCTGTGAGCTTAACATCCTTTTTGCCGACAATACCATGAAGTGAAGAATTAATATTAAGCTTGCCGGTTCCGTTTATGGTGATATCGCTTTTTGCATAAATTGCGCCGTCAGCCTTTGCCGAGGAATCGGAACTATTGCAGGTCAGACTGTTTTCTCCGACACATTGTATTATTACCTTGTCGGCAGCCTGAATATTGATACATGGTGCGGAAGAATTTGTCATGGTTACATTATCAAGTACAAGATAAATATTTCCCGACTTTGTACTGTCATTTACTACGATCGAAACGCCGTCAGCAGAACCGCTGATACGGTATATACCCTTTGAGGTAATAGTCACCTCACTGCCGGAGGAGCCTCTTGTGGTATCGGAAATAGTTCCCGTATTTCCTGAAAGGGTTATTGACGCATTTGCATCATCTGAGGAAACATCCTTAAAATCTCCGTCGGAAAACATCTCTGTCGAATATGATGCTTCTGAGGTCTGATCGTCTGATGAAGAGGATGTATCGGTTGAAGACGGACTGCCGGAGGAGGCTTGAGATGAATTTTGCGTCTGAGACTGAGATGAGGAGGTACCCTCCTGAGTACAGGCAGTCAGAGTAAATGCCGATATTATAAGAGCCATGAATATGGCAGTGCTTTTCTTAAACATAGTAATTCTCCTTTAGTGTTTTTTATATCAAAGCTGGTTCTGAGGCTCGGTATAGGGAAGAATGGCAATTTCAAGATTTCCGTTTTTGGTGCGAAGCTCGTCAATGAATTCCTTTTCCTCGGAGGGATCCTTCATCTGTATGCGGAAGGAAAGACGGAACATTGAACCCATTCCTGTTGTCTTAACGCCGGCATTTTCATAGAAGCTGAGATAATGCTTGAAGGTATCGTCAAATGCTCCTGAATATTCGAGGGATTCCGGAATAGTGATCCTGAGAAGTCTGTCGGAGGAGAGGGATTTGTGCTCGAAAACCGGCAGGAATGAGAGAAGGACAAATATTACCGAAAGACCGATAAGTATTATAACTCCGTATGTCACATAGCCCATACCGAAGGCGATACCGGAGCCCATACCGATAAGTATTGCTGCGATCTCATCAGCACTTCCGGGCGCACTTCTGAAACGGATAAGGCTGAATGCTCCGCCGACTGCAACACCGGCGCCGATGCTGCCCTTGACAAAAGTGATAACTGCTGCAACGATAAATGGGACTATTGACAGAACGATAAAAAATCTTCTCTTTGAGCGTATCCTGAAGGATATTATCCATGAATAAAGGAAGCCGGCAATAATTGCTGCTGCTGCCATAATAAAGAATTCCGAGGCAGCTACGGGTGTAGAATAAATAGAATCAAACATAATCAAAAGTCCTTTCATTTAGCTTTCATTAATTGTTGTTTATAGGCTTCTCCGTATTTGGAAAAGCTGCCCTTGTATATTTTGCCCTTGGAAAGTATGGAGCAGAGCCAGAGCGGAACTGCCTGCTGTACCTTGACCTCAAGAATAGTATATCCGTCTTTGAGAAGTGAGTTACCCTCCATTGAAACTGAGAGATCGAGATCCTCATATCTGTATCGGGGATTGTGGTCTATGGTCAGCCTGAGATCGCCGTCGGGTTCAAAATAGGCGATACGGTCATATATTATCATGCAGGCGGGAACAAGCGTCTGATAATAATCTCTGAATGTGGTTATTTCGCGGTTGATCTGACCGCCCGCACATATATCTCCTTCGCCGTCAAAGAATTTTTTTACAAGAGGGATAGTGGACTGTACCCTTCGCTTATATACAATACCGTATGCCTTCCTTTTAAGCTCTAAAAAAACGGGAGAGGATTCTGTTGCGATACCGTAGGAGCGAAGTCTTATTTTTTCCTTGAAAGGAGGCTTTTCCACGGATGTGCGTATCAGTCTGTAATCGGGTGTATCATAGTATAATGAAGCGATAGAGGTGAGTCCGAATTTATCTATTTTCATATGCCCTTCAACGCTTTTTTTGAAATAATCCGTCTGCTCAGGGCTGAGGATATATTTCATCTCATATCTTTTCATTACCACTATGGGATTTGAAACGGCTGCCATAATATCACCTCCATTATATCAAAGATCAATTTGCAGGATAAAGCTTCCGTCATTTACCTTTGCTCTGCATCTTCCGTTATGGGCGGATACGGTATCCTTTACATACGAAAGACCAAGACCGGCACTGTTTTCACCCTCTGCATTTGAAAGTACTGTAAATCGGTCGAATACCTGATCTGTCTGACCGTTATGAAGGGTGGTATCGTTTATCTGACGAAGAAGGATGCGGTCATTTTTGCGTTTCAGCTCAAAGTGCGCCTTGCTCACCGAATATCTCAGGGAATTGTCCATAAGCTCTATAAGCATTTTACGGAGCATTTCCTCATTTCCGTTTATCATAATATCTTCCTGTATATCGGTGGTAAGTCCGATGCTTTTGTTTTCAAATTTTGCGCGGTTATAGTCGAGTATGCGGTTAAGCATATCAGAAAGATTTATTTCCGAAACGGATATATTTTTATCATCCGATATTGAAAGAACAGAAAGGTCTTTTACAAGTACGGTCATTTTTCTGAGCTGACGGTTTATGATATTGGTCTGCTCCGACTGACCGTGTTCCTTTTCTATAAGCTCCGTATTGGCATTTATCACGGTAATGGGCATTTTGAAATCTCTTTCGACATTTGCAATAAACTGCTTTTGCTTTCTGTCTGATTCTTCAAGGGGTTTGAATATCCTTTTACCGGATATGATCAGAATTATGAGCGAAAGAACAAGGAGAACAGCCCCTCCGCAGACAGATATCTGCAGTATGCGGTATGAGGGAAGAAGCTCACGTCCCTGATCTATAACCGTTACATAGGTTTTGTTATTTAACTCATATACTCTGTAGCGGTAGTTTGTATTTGTCCAGCCTGTACTTTCGTTCAGAAGGCTTTTTGCCCATTTTTCCGCCTCCTCCTCTGTCACGGCGGAAATATTGAAGGCTATTTTTTCTGCATTTCCGTTTTCATCGAAGGCAAAGGTGAAATATCTTGCGGATGCCTTATTGTCCGGTGAATCAGGCGCCATAGAATCAAAGTAGCGCTTGTTCTGATGCAGAGGATCCCTTATCGGCGGGGCTTCACTGCCGTCGCGTCCGAAGGAGCCGTTTTTTTCTGCTATGATGCCTGTTAAGTGATCAGCGTCCTCGCTTACCATTGTAAAATTGACGATATTTATTATCGAGAGCAGAAGGGTAAGGAGTATAAACATTGCACATTCGGCATTGATTATAAACTTTTTTCTTGCTTTATTCATTATCCGTCACCAACCTGAATCCTTCCTGCATTACATATCTAATGCGGATCTTTTTATTTAGCTTGCTGAATTTATTGTTAAGGGAAGTGATATATGCTCCTGACTGCTTTGAGATCATCTCTTCCTTTTTTATAAGGGCTTTGAAAACATTTATTTCTTCCGCCGTCACACGAAGCTTGCCGCAAAGCATAAAGGAGGCTTCATCTATCTCTACATCCTCATAGGTAAGCTTTTCTCCGGAATTTTTTGTCCGGATAGTCTGTTCAATATGCTCTGAAAGCTCTGTCGGGAAAAACGGGAGGGTTATATATGAAGCTGCTAAATTATCACTTATAAGGATATCGGGATTTATTTTTGAATGAAGTATGCAGACTACAGGGATATTTTTTTCATTAAGCTGAGAGAGAAGAACCTTGTATGATATGCGGGGGATATCGCTGTCAAGAATGACTATATCGGGCTTTGTTTCGATCATGCGGTATATGACCTGTGTGCCGTCAAATACGCATATGGTCTCATGTCCCGAAAGCTCCAGCAGTTTTTTGAAGGAGGCAAGGAAGTCTCTGTCAGGATCTGCTAAAAGTATTTTCAAAGCCGTCACCGTCCTTTTTGTTTTTATTAAAATATAACATATTTTTTTGAATACAGTCAATCTGATTGTAGAATTTTTTCTGTATTTTTATTATAAAGATAAAATATAAATAGGTTATTCATTTTTTATAAACTTTAAAAGAATATAAGCTTAAAAAAAATTAGGACATTGACTGGGCTATAATTAGATATAATTCTAATTAAGAATTATAAAAAGGTGTAAACAAAGTAAGATATAATAGAATAATTATGCGCGGCATAAAGTCTGAGGAGGATATATATGTCTGAAACAGTAACAAAGCTGAT
>CACXDV010000019.1 GCA_902766585.1 uncultured Ruminococcus sp. | reverse complement strand
ATAGCTCGTTGATACTGTACAGGTTGCTGTACTTGAGCGAGAAGCCCCCGCCTCTAAGCGAAGCGTAGGCGGGGGAGTATGTCACCCGGTTCCGGCATTTTCCTTTGTTTCGGAGAAATGGCTCGGAAGAACGCCGTATTTATTATGAAATGCGCGTGTGAAATAGGAGATATTGTTGAAGCCGCATTCTATTGCCGTTTCGGAAACATTCTTTTTTTCAGATAAAAGCTTTTCCGCCGCCATTTCAAGACGGTAATTTTTCAGGTATTGGGTGAAGGATATTCCTGTAAGATTGCGGAACATCTTTGAAAAATAGCTTTCCGAAAAGCTGCACAGCTCTGCCGCCTGTGCAACGGAAATGCTTTCATTGTAATGGTCTTCAACAAAGCTGAGAGCCATTTTCAGCCTCTGGTTCACGCTCATTTTGTAAAGCTCCTGCTCGTCTCCCGGACGGCTGCTGCGGTAAAGCTGATACATTATTGAAAACAGCTCCCCCTTGATGAGAAGCTCTTCTCCCTTGCCCTCATAATGTCTGTTGTCGATAAGCGTCTGTATATGCGGGGTGAGAATTTTACATAGCTCGCTGTCCCTCTCAATATGGTCGGGAATGAGCAGATTTCCGCTGTATATCGGATAAAGGTATTTTTCCGCACAGTAGTTTTTTGTACTGCTCTCTAAAAGCGTAAAGCGGAAAAGAATATTGTAATAATAGGCGGGATCATCTTCATGCGGGCGTATGGAATGAATGAGCTGGGGACGAATGAAAATCATTTCCCCCTCCTTGAGGATCGTTTCATTGCTGTGTACAGAAACGATCATGCAGCCGCTGACAACATAGATAATTTCCATTTCGTCATGCCAGTGAAGAGGAAAGCCTCTCAGCCATTCGGGAATTTTTCCTGCATAGATCGCATAGGGAAAGGACAGTCTTCCGTGCTGTTTTTCTTCGTGCAGTTCAGCCATGATAAAACCCCCTTAAGATATTATAGTACTATATTGCTGTTTTTGTTATAATAGATGCAGATTAGCTGTATTCTGAGTTTTATGCTTTGGATGTGAAGGCTTTTTATTATTCATTTTGCCTATTATAATCGTTTTGTGTTAAAAAATAATCGTTTTATAATTGTATTATACAGCATGAAGTTTTATAATACAATATAGAAAATAACCAATGTTTTCCTTATTCTATAGTATACAAGTATGGTAGGAATTGATGCTTCTGATGGGGAGGTGCTGTAATATGAAAAAGCTGAGATTATTTGACCTGGCTTGGCCGATTTTTGTTGAAACTGCTCTTTTCATGCTTTTAGGCTTTGTGGATGTATTCATCCTCAGCGGATATAATGACCTTGCGGCATCCTCTGTAAATACTGCCGGACAGGCAGTATCAATAGTAACGCTTGTTTTTACTGTGATATCCGGCGCAAGCGCGGTACTTATTTCACAGTATCTCGGAGCGGATAAAAAGCTTGAAGCTTCCCGCATAGCCGCTTTGTCGATCGTACTGAATCTTGTTTCCGGTATTATCGTGAGCGTATTGTTTACCATTTTCAGTGATGAGATACTCAAGGGTATCGGCGCTGACGGAGATGTGCTGAAATTCTCGTCACAGTATCTTGAAATCGTCGGAAGTACGATATTCATCCAGGCTTATATGAGCGCTGTGTCGGTAATAATCCGCAATCACGGCATGACAAAGCTTACGATGTATATTACCGTCGGGATAAATATTCTTAATGCCGGACTTGATTATATTTTTGTTCAGGGGCTTTTCGGCGCTCCGGCGCTTGGTGTTGCAGGAGCTGCCGGCGCAACGGTTTTCAGCCGTCTTATCGGGGCAGTGATAATGTCTGCTGCACTCTTTACCCGTGTTGAGAAGCCGTCTGTATTTAAGCTTCTCCGCCCGTTCCCGGTAAAGGATGCGGTCGATATGCTGAAGATCGGCATACCCTCCGCCACAGAGACCTTCCTGTATAACCTTTCACAGCTTGTCATAACCTCTATAGTTCTGACATACCTTACGGATACTGAGCTTATAACAAAGACCTATGTGCAGAATATATCAATGTTTTTCTATATCTTTGCGGTTGCGATAGGTCAGGCGTCACAGATAATCACGGGGCATAATGTCGGCGCGGGAGATATGGAAAAGGCATATAAGGACGGATTCAGGGCTTATTTCCATGCGCTCGGATGCATGGTGATAATGTGTACCTTGGGTGTTATATTCAGAAGACAGCTTTTAGGGATATTTACATCTGATGAAGCCGTTATCGCTCTCGGCTCAACTGTAATAATGATAAATCTTGTGCTCGAACTCGGCAGGACAACGAACCTTGTTATGATAGCCACTCTCAGAGGCGCGGGGGACGTATATTTCCCGACAATATGCGCTATTTTTTCAATGTGGCTGTTGAGTGTCCTTGTGACCTATATTTTCGCCGTAAAGCTGAATATGGGTATATACGGGTTATGGATCGGCATAACATCTGATGAATGTATAAGAGGTATTCTTATGCTGATCCGCTGGAAGAGCAAAAAATGGCAGACAAAACGAATAGTCAAGGAAACAGGAGGAAAAAGCTATGAACCGGGCAGCAGTGATCCACAGGTCCAACTCTGAATATACATATGCCCTGGATAATGATACGGTGGCAGTTAAGCTCCGTACAGGCAAGGATGTGGAAAGGGCTTTTCTTATAAATGAGGATCCCTTTATCCATGAGCTTAACCGCAAGGCGGACTGGTACGGAAATAAGGATGAAATGAAAAAATGGCTTGAGCTGAGAGATTGTATTATCTGGAGAATAAAGGTCAGACCTGAATATAAAAGACTGCAATACTATTTTCAGCTTGAATGTGAGGGAGAGCAGTATTCTCTGTATGAAGACCGCCTTTGTCTTACTTCTGAGGAAAATGACCGTTCAAAGCATTTTTTCAAATTCCCCTGGCTCAATTCCTCTGATGTGATAGCTCCCCCGTCATGGGTAGAAAATACGGTATGGTATCAGATCATGCCGGAAAGATTCAGCCGTGACAAGAACTTTGAAAACAACGGACAATACAGGGAATGGGGAGATATGAACAATGCTCAGCTTGAGGATCTTTACGGAGGAAACCTCAGAGGCATTACCGAGCGCCTGCCCTATCTCAAGGAGCTTGGCATAAGCGGTATATATATGACTCCGATATTCCAGTCATTTTCAAGCCATAAATACAGTACGGTAAACTATACACTCATTGATCCCGGCTTCGGTACGGATGAGGATATGGTAAGGCTTGTCGAAACGGCACACAGCCTTGGAATGAGAGTTATGCTCGATGCTGTGTTCAATCATTGCGGAAGATTTTTTGCTCCATGGAAGGATGTGCAAAAAAACGGCAAGGCTTCTCCTTTTTATGACTGGTTCTTTATTAATGGCGACAATATTGATAAGGATGACTATTCTACCGCCGACGGACGCTTCTATTCATTCAGCTTCTGGGCGGGTATGCCGAAGTTCAATACCAATAATCCCGAGGTCGTCCGCTATTTTACGGAAATAACTTCATCATGGGTAAAGGGCTGGGGGATCGACGGCATACGCTTTGATGTAGGTGATGAGGTGTCCCATACCTTCCTGAGAAGCCTGTATGATTCCCTTAAATCAATTTCTCCGGATATTTACCTTCTCGGTGAAATATGGAACGATTCACTCGGCTGGATAGCAAACAGGGAATATGATGCTGTAATGAATTATCCGCTCAGCAAATGCATAAATGATTTCTGGCAGTACCCCTCAATGAATACAACGGATTTTCTGTATTATCTTAATTATTGCCGTTCGCTTTATCCTGAGCAGTCTGCAAGAGTTATGTTCAATTTCCTTGATACTCACGATACTCCGAGGGCGATAGAAAGCTGTAAGAATAAGGATGTTCTTTTACAGAAGCTCTGTGCTCTGATAACCCTTCCGGGTACGCCCTGCATTTACTACGGAACGGAAATTGCAATGAGCGGAATGTATGCTCCCTTCAACCGCAGATGTATGCCTTGGGATGAAATTGATGCCGGAGTATACAAGGATTTCAGCAAAAAGGTTGCTGACTTAATCAAGCTCAGAGGCTCATGTCCCGAAATGTCCTCATGTGAAATAGAATTAAAGACAGATGAAAACGAGCCTCGCCTGCTTTGCTACTGTAAGGACGGCAAAGTGAATATATGGCTGAATGCTTCTGAAAAGGATATAGCATTATCGCCGGCGGGCAGTGTGCTGTATTCAAATCTCTATGACGAAGCAGCGGGTATTCTGAAAAATGACGGTATACTCGTGACAAGATCATAATGCTTACCCCCTCTTACTGATTAATATACCAAAAAATCGGCGGTATCCGGAATAACGGATGCTGCCGATTTTTTGTGAAAAAGATATTATTGTTGTGTTTTTTGATTAAATTTGTATTAATTATTGAAAATAATACAGTAATATGATATAATGAACTTGTATGATTGGCTAAGCACAGTCATATTAATGTTTTAAGGAGGTAATACTTGTGAAAAAGATCATGAAAAAAGCGTTATCTGCTGCATTGTGCGCGGCTATGCTCACAGGCTCGGCAGCGGCTTTGTCACTCAGCGCAGACGCCTACAACGGTCCTATGCCCACATATGAGGATCAGTGGGGCTATAAAAACTGCGCAAGCCTCGGCTTGTACGCTCTTAACGAAAATGGCTATTTTGAGTGGGAGTGGACTGATCAGGGCAGATCGTATGTAAATTATAAGCTGTTCAATGACGGAAATGCCTATAATGAGGTGGATGCTGAAAAACGTCTTGGTTATCAGGGAGCTTATTATGATGCCCAGACTAATACTCTTACCCTGACTAATGTTAAGGAGCCCTTGATGCAGCTTGAGGTGACCTCTATGGGAGAGGATTTCAAGCTTGTTATTGAGGGAGAATGTGAACTTGCCTGTATTGATGTATTCGATGATTATATGCATCCGGGTTACAGCGGACTTACTATTGCCGGTACAGGCCATTTAGTTCTTAATAAGAATGATTTTGAATACCGTTCAAGTGCAATACTTTTCAGAGGTGAAGAATCTCCGGCAAAGCTTACACTTGGCAAGAGCGTTAATATTGAAATGTACGGCTCAAAAAACGGCAATGATGAGGACAATGATTATAGCGAAAAAATGAAGCACTCCGTTATAGCCTGGTATGGAAGCACCATAACGGACTCAAGCGTTCTCAAAGCAGAAAACGGACAGAAGATAGATGTCTCCAATGAGCCTATATGGGAATATGAGAAAATAAAGGGCTTATATGTAAATAAGGATTCGAGAAACTACAGTATCTTCTATGCCCATAATGAAAAAGATCCGTTTGAAGAGGGAGTATACGGCGTAAGTTCAAATCTGAAATACGCAAATCCGGGTGAATCGATCTATTATTATCCGGAAAAGTATTACTATATTGAACGCTTTGATGCGTATATGACCGATCCTGATTACTATTCTGATAATATGTCAGAGGAGCAGTTCAAGGAAGCAGGTTATTCGCTCGATACCTATGAGTCACAGAAAAAAATAGACTTCTATGATCCCGATCATCTTGATGAGAACTGGCATTATTCAGGCTATCAGCTTACGAATGAAGAGGATCCCGAAGGAATATACAGCATAAGCCAGTATATCTACGGCAAGACTGAGGAACAGATACGCGAGCAGTATCCGATACAGGAACTTAGCTATAATGAGGAGACAAAACAGTATTCCCGTGTCAATGAGGACGGAAATGATGACAGAGCAAATGAAGCTGAATTTGAGGAAAAGGGTTACTTCTTCATAGACGATGGTGAAGGCAATCATATTTTGATCAGTATTCCTGTACCTGATAAACCCAACAGCCGTTATGTTTACTATCTTATCGGCAAAGAGGGCGAGGATACTATTTATGGTATAGATTCCGGCTTCTACAGGGAAATGGATCCCGACGTAAATTATATGATGAATAAGCTGACACTCGATGAAGAAAGCGGAAAATATATCATTGATCCGGACTTTGATCTGAGCATGAATGTCGAGGCTTTTGAGCAGTCTCCCTATGAGTATATTATTGATGAGTTCCCCGAGGAAATGACTGTTTACGGTACGGAAAGCGCTTATAGAGTATGCGTTGATGAAAACGGCAAGAAGTATGCTTTGGGTTACAACTCTGAAGGAGAAGCAGTATATTCCTTCAGTGAAGATGATAAGATCGTTATAGGTGAACATGAATATTACGCTCTTACGCCT
>CACXDV010000018.1 GCA_902766585.1 uncultured Ruminococcus sp. | reverse complement strand
TTCTTCAAAATATTTTTTCATTATTGACCAACTCCCTTTGGTCAATTATAACATATTTCTTATATTTTTTCATGCGGTTGCCCTGGGGGGGTCAATTCGCGGCGGAGTGCCCCCGCTGTCAATTCGCGCTTTTGTTTGGTAACTATTCTGCTTCTGTTGCGCGAAAAAACTTCTACAGTAGTTCAAATTCAGTTTTAGGCTAAACTGCTTCTTTGGACTTTGCACATTGCACATTGAACATTGTACATTGTTATTCGAGTGTGGATTTAATGAGTTTTCTGTTTTGATATTCGAGTTTAAGTGAGAAAAACGGAGCGTCAGACTGCATCAATTTCAGGAAAATACGGTCGCCCTCCCAGATAGGAAGCTCGTTCATAACGGTTTCCTTTCGTACCCACAGCAGTTCACCCTCGTTACATTCTGTAAGCTCTCCCTCAAATTTACGGGCAGTGTACAAAAACATATATTCATGCCAGTCTCCGTCAGAAAACGTCACCATGCCCCTCAGCTCAGGCTCAATAAGGGTAAGCCCTGTTTCCTCTTTTACCTCACGTTTTATACATTCGCCGGGAGTTTCTCCGTTTTCAAAATGTCCCCCTATCCCAAGCCAAAGATCATGGTTCGGATCATTCTGTTTTTTGGTACGGTGGAGCATAAGATATTCCCCGTCCCTTTCGATATAGCACATTGTAGTAAGCTCCGGTTCCACTTTATATCCGCCCTTCATTATATTATAGTTTACCGTATAATTATATCAGAATAAGTAATGATAGTCTACCATTGAAAAAACTTTTATGACTTAATTTTTTATTAATTAAAATATTTATTGATTATTTGTATATATTGTGCTAAAATAACTTTATATCTTAAAAAATGGAGGCTATTTCTACAATGGAAAAACTTATGGACCTTGGTCATATGGATAATTATTATGAGCAGATCGTAAAAAAGAAATTCACCACTGTTCAGATGACCACATATATTCTCGGCATAATCGGCATTGTTCTTGTTGTTGCCCTTTCGATATTCTTTTCGGGCATAATATCCATTCTTATCCCCGTTGCCCTTATCATGATCGGTGTGGGCGTATGGCTGGTGATATACCTCATTAAAAACTCAGGCATCGAATACGAATATACTTTTGTTGTCGGTGAAATGAGGATCGAGAAAATCAAAGGACAGTCACGACGCAAAAAGGTAGCAGCATTTGACGTAAAGGATATTGACGATATCGGAAAATATATCGACCGCGCAACAGGCAAAAAAACTATCGACACAAAAGCATACCCCAATATCCTCCACGCTGAACAAAATGAGCTGAATGACGATACCTATTATGTTGTTATCCACGATAAACTCAAGGGAAAACACGCTCTTCTGATCTTCTCACCGAACGAAACTACTCTTCAGAAGCTCCGCCCCTATCTTTCCATAGAGCTGAAAAAGAAATTCCTTAAGCTCCAGAGGGAAGAACAGGAATACAAGGACAAAGAAAAAACCGAGACTGTTGCACAAAACTGAATCACTGTGCAATGAAATGATGATTTGCTCAAAAGGCTGCTGTAGCTTGATTAAAATTACAGCAGCCTCTTTTTTTATTAAGATATAAAATAATTTTTTATTTCGTCCGTTTTAAGCTTATTTATAAAGCAGCTCCCTATCTCATTCAGGAAAATAAAACTCAAATGCTTTCCGCTGCTTTTCTTGTCTCCCCTTGTCGCTGTGATTATTTCCTCAAGGGAAAATTCCGTACTCACAGGCATACCGTTCTTCTCAAGCAGCGCCTTTATCCTTGCGGAAGCGCCTTTTTCTGTTATGCCCTTTTTCTCCGTAAGCTCAGTTATCATCAGTGCGCCGATACCAACAGCCTCACCATGAGTTATACCGCTGTAGCTGTGGAGCTTCTCAAGAGCATGACCGAAGGTATGTCCGAAATTGAGTATTGCCCTCTCTCCTGTATCTCTCTCGTCATTTTGTACCACATCACGCTTGATAGAAACACATTCATATATTATATCATCAATTATATCCCTTGCATTTTCCTGCTCAAGCCTTTCAAAAAGCTTTCTGCTGCGGATACAGCCGTATTTTATCACTTCGCCCATACCGTCATTGAAAAATTTTGCAGGAAGGGTATTCAGCGTATCGGGATCTATAAGCACCACTCTCGGCTGCCAGAATGCGCCGACAAGGTTCTTTCCGACAGGCAGATCAACTCCCGTCTTTCCTCCGACAGAAGAATCCACCTGTGACAGAAGGCTTGTCGGTATCTGAACGAAATCTATCCCGCGAAGATAGCTTGCCGCTGCAAAGCCTGCCATATCTCCTGTCACGCCTCCGCCCAAAGCTATGACGATATCCGAACGGGTAATATTATGCTCAAAGAAAAACATATACATCTGTTCTATTGTAGAAAGTCTTTTTCTCTCCTCGCCCGCCTCAAAGACAAAAAGTGATGTTTCAAAGCCGTTTTCCTTAAGAGAAGCCTCCACTCCTCCGGCATATATCGGCGCAACGTTGCTGTCACTGACTATAACAGCCCTGACAGCATTTGTTATTTCCCTGACATATCTGCCCGCATCGGCAATTATTCCATGTCCGATAAGTATATCATACGGTCTGCCCGTCCTGACCTCTACCTTTTTCATTCTCCAAGCAACTCCTTTACTTTTCTGCTTTCCGCAAGAACCGTTTCCAGCTCTGCCTGATCGCCTTTTCTGATCGCATCTCGTATTCTTTCAATATTTTTTATAAGAATGTCGATTTCCTCACAAAGCGGTTCCTTATTTTCAAGAAAAAGCTCCGCCCAAAGCTTTTCGTTTATATGAGCAACTCTTGAAACATCCCTGTAGCTTCCCGCCGAAAAGCCCTTATGCTCAGGGCAGACA
>CACXDV010000017.1 GCA_902766585.1 uncultured Ruminococcus sp. | reverse complement strand
GGAGGAGTTCTTGAAAAATACTCCGGTGAATCCACGATTGTTGCCGTTCCGAACAATGTCAGGGAGATCGCAACAGATGCCTTCCGCGGACTAAGCTAGATCACGCTTATTACATTGCCGGAAGGTCTTAAAACTATACGCGAGCAGGCATTTAAGGACTGTATTTCTCTGACATCCGTATATATCCCTCAAAGTGTCAAGACGATAGGGGATTCGGCTTTTGAAGAATGCAGTTCACTTACAGCCGTAAATATTTCGGATAACATTTCCTCAATAGGTAATAAAGCCTTCAAGGACTGTTCATCACTTTCGCTTATTCATGTTATCGGAGGAGTAAGAGTAATAAGCAATTCTGTTTTCGAGGGTTGTTCGTCACTAAAGAGCATTAATATTGCACAAGGTGTAAGACATATTGGAAACGGAGCATTTAAAGACTGTATATCCCTTGAAAAGATCTATCTTCCCGAATCCGTTACAACTATCGGTGAGAATGCTTTTTTTGGTTTTATCAAGCTAACTTCTGTCTTTATTCCGGACGGTCTTGAAACCATTGACGGCGGAGCCTTCAAAAACTGCAGAAGGCTTGGCAGTATACATATGGGTTCAGGTCTTAAAAATATCGGTGATTCCGCATTTGAAAACTGTAAAAGTCTGATTATAGTCACAATTCCCGATAATGTTGTTTCTGTTGGCAGAGGTATTTTTACCGGCTGCGTTTCTCTTTCACAGATAGATTATACACCTGATCTTTTGCCGACTCTTGATCGTGATACAGGATGGTCCGGTATCACCTGTAATCCCTTTGAAGGTTCATTGATGTCTGAGCGTTATTCTGAAATGGGGCTTTGCCCGCGATGTGGGGGAAGGCTGACCTTTATTTCAAAGGAAGAGCTTAAGGCTGCGGAGGAAAGGAACAGCAGCAGCGAAAATGTACCTGATTTCATTAAAAATGCTATTTCTCATTCTTCGCTTCTTCAAAGAGCAGTTGAAATATATAAGTCTCCGAAACAAAAAAATTCTCCTGTCGGATTTTATGACTGCAGCTTCTATAAATGCATTGACTGTGGCTTCAAAAAAATATACCGACCTGTTGAACGTGAATAGATCAAAACGGCTGTCACATCATGCGGCAGCCGTTTTTTTGGCGAACAGATTATTATTCAACTGTTATATCTCAGCTTGTTTATCACATTTTTTTCAAGTCTTGAGACCTGAGCCTGACTGATACCCATTTCCTTTGCTACCTCCATCTGTGTTTTTCCCTTAAGATATCTCATAGCAAGTATCATTTTTTCTCTTTCTCCGAGAGTTTTGACCGATTCTCTCAGGGCTATGCTTTCAAGCCACTTGTTGTCGTCATTTTCGTCACTTAATGTATCCATGATATAGACTGTATCCGTGCCGTCCGAAAATACAGGCTCATAGATAGAAACAGGCTCGACAGATGCCTCAAGAGCTGTTATCACTCTGTCTGACGGAATTGAAAGTGCCTTGGATATTTCACTTACAGTAGGCTCTCTTCCGGTTTCAGAAATAAATTTTTCCTTCATTTGCATGACCTTATAGGCTGTATCCTTGATTGAACGGCTTACCTTTATAGAATTATTATCCCTGAGATAGCGCCTGATCTCACCGATTATCATTGGTACGCCATAGGTGGAAAACCTTACATCCTTTTCAAAGTCAAAATTATCAATAGCCTTTATCAGCCCAATAACACCGACCTGGAAAAGATCATCAGGATTTTCTCCTCTTCCCGAAAATTTCCTGATAACACTCAGAACAAGCTTAAGATTTCCGTTTATCATTTCTTCCCGTGCCTGTTCCGCTTCCTCAGGGGTTCCGTGTCGGATAATTTTTATTAGTTCAATTTTTCGGTTTTCACTGATAACCTTTAAGCGTGAGGTATTTACCCCGCAGATCTCAACCTTATTCAATAACATATCCCGTGTCTCTCCCTCCGGAAATTCTTTCAGGATAATTATTGGCAGAAAAAATTAAATACAGTCAAAAAAAACTGCGACTGTAAAGAAACAGCCGCAGTCTTTGTTTTCGTAATGTCAAGAGGACATTATCACCATCCGGATCATTCAGCAGAGGGTGCGCCTACAGGACAAACTTCAGCACATGTGCCGCAATCAACACAAGCATCAGCGTCGATCTCATACTTGCCATCGCCTTCAGCAATAGCGCTTGCGGGACATTCACCTGCACAAGCTCCGCAGGAGATGCACTCATCAGAAATTTTGTATGCCATAGATATTGCCTCCTTCACATAATTTATACCTATATCTTATAACAAAATAAACCAAATTGCAATACATTTATAAAAATAATTATTGCATTAAATTATTTGCGTTTTTTGGACTTCTTTTTATTTTTGCTATGGGAAACGGAAGAGCCGCCAGCCTTAGAAACAGATACTTTTCCTGCCGGAACAGCGGGAGCATCCCAGTATACTTCATCCTCAGCAAAGCCCTTCTTTTTCTTTTTGTTGATGATAGCTCTTGCGATAAATCCGCTGATAAATACAAGACCGGATACTATCCATCCTGCACAGATCTGAGCCCACATCGGATAACCGCCGTAGGAGCCGCCCTTATTGCCGAACAGGTCGATCATATTCCATACAAACAGTGCGGTAAGAAGGAGAGGTGACACAATTTTGATCGAACCGAAAAGCCACCAGTAAGGAGCCTTGAAATTCTTTGTGTTGCGGTTGACCTCATTATGTACCTTGCGAAGGTCGAAGAGCCAGCCGACTGCGATACACTCAAGAACGCCGATGATAATAAGATTGATCTGATTTGTCCAGTTATCAACGATATCGAGCCATGCAAGACCTGCCTGAGAAATGAACAGAAGCGAAATGATTCCGCATATTGCACAAACAGCGATCGTAACTGTCTTGGGCTTAAGGTGGAACTTATCTGAAATAGCTGCTGAAACTCCTTCAACTATTGAGAAAGCAGAGTCGATCGCGAGAGTAATGAGCATAAGGTAGAATACAGCACCGAATGCGGCATTGAGCCAGCCTATGTCTGTAAGGTTTACTATAGCCTGCGGATAAACGATGAATGCTGTAGCAACACCGCTCTCTGTGATCTTATCGAGCATATGAGTTCCGCCCATGGTCGAGAACATTACGATACCCGAAAGAACGCTTATTGCCATGTCGGAAAATGCTATGATAACAGCGTCCATCGCAACATCAGCATCATCACCTACATACGAGCCGTATGCAAACATAATAGCCATCATAATTGAAAGACTGTAGAATACCTGACCGATAGCATCTACCCAAAGTGAAGGATCTGAAAATGCTGCCATATCAGGGATAAAGAACTTTGCGAGACCTTCTCCGGCACCATCCATTGTACAGCCCTTTACTGCCATAATAACGAGAAGCACAACAGGAGCAAAAACTGTAAATTTAACCACCTTGCCAACGGAGCTTGCACCGTTTCTGATACAGAAGAAAATACAGCCCCATGCAACGAGCAGGCACACAAGAAGCTCTCCGGGGATCATGCTTCCTTCGATCGCGCCGGTAGTCTGTGTAAGATTAAAGAACAGGTTCTGTGCGGCTTCGGCATTATGAGTCATTCCGGCAAACTGCCATGAATTTACGAACATCATAATAACCCAGGCAAATACTACTGAATAATAGCATACGATAACGAATGCATTTGAGGTTGCTGCCCATCCTATCGGTTCGCATTTCTTGTTGATACCTCTCATGGATTCGATAGCGCCCTTGCGGAATTTTCTTGAAATAGAAATTTCCATCATCAGCAGCGGAATACCCATTACTACCATAGCAACAAGGTATACAAGAAGAAAGGTTCCTCCTCCGTGTTTATTTGCGAGACCGGGAAAACGCCAAGCATTTCCAAGTCCTACCGCCGAACCGATGGCGGCAAGGATAAATGTGAAGCGTGAGCTCCACTGACTACGCTTTTCCATAATGAATTTCTCCTCCATTTATTTAGTTTTCTGACATAATATTTGTCAAATAAAAAAGCCCTTATATTATAATCCTTTTATATAAGTGTTTCAAGCTGTTTGTCATTTTTTCGTCAGAATGTACTATTTTTGGCAATCAATTATGTTGACCGTTTACCCTGAATGAGTACTTTGATTTTAAGTAAAATTTTAAATATTGACATGCAAAGATTGGTATGATATTATTAATAATACACATATGTTGTATACATATATATATTAATCTATTATTTTATCCTAAGTTTGACAGGGAGGAAATATCCGTGGAGGAATTACAAGGTCAGATATCATCCTTTAAGCTTATCAATGATAACGGCGAGGAAATCAACTATGAAGTCCTTTGTACCTTTGAAAAACAGGAAACCGGCGAAAACTATATGCTTTATTCCGAAAATTCTCCCGACGAAAACGGAAATGTCAAGGTCTATGCCTGCCGATACGATCCTTCAAGACCGGATGCAGAGCTTTTGCCTATAGAATCCGAGGAGGACTGGAGATCAATAGAGGAAATACTTGACGTTTTGCAAAGAAAAAACCCCTATGAAGGGGAAAAATAAAATTTCAGGAGGAATGAAATCATGTTTTGTCCTATGTGCGGCACCAAGCTTTCGGATGACGACAATTTTTGCTTTAACTGTGGCTTTAAGATCGTAAAAAAATCTGAGCCTGCTCCCACTCCGCCGATACAGGAGCCT
>CACXDV010000016.1 GCA_902766585.1 uncultured Ruminococcus sp. | reverse complement strand
GGAAACCGTGTGATACGCGCATTTGATAAGCAGAAAAGCGAGGAGGAGAGGTTCAATGACTGTACAGAGGAGCTTGCGCGAACCTCAGTCAGAGTGGGCAGGATATCCGCACTGCTCAACCCGCTTACATACATTATCGCTCAGGGCGCAATTATCGCAATAGTATGGATGGGCGCCTGCTATGTGAACGAGGGCAGTCTCAGCACAGGTCAGATAGTGGCACTTGTCAATTATATGACTCAGATACTGCTTGCTATGATAGTTGTATCAAATCTTGTTGTTGTTTTTACAAAGGCGGCTGCATCTGCTGCAAGAGTAAATGAAGTTTTTGATACCATTCCGACCGTTACCGAGTCGGCGGGAGAAGCGCCTGCCCGTGTTGAAGGCGCACCTGCCGTTGAATTCAAGAATGTCAGCTTCGGCTATGCGGATAACGGCTATGCATTAAGAAATATCAGCTTTACGGCGGAAAAAGGTTCGGTCATAGGTATAATCGGCGGTACAGGCTCAGGCAAATCCACGCTTGTGAACCTTATACCGAGATTTTATGACGCTTCCGAGGGTACGGTAGAGGTATACGGAAATGATGTGAAATCATATCCCTTTGAAGCGCTTCGCCAAGGAATGGGAATAGTTCCACAGAAGGCAGAGCTTTTCAGCGGTACGATAAAAAGCAATATGCTGTGGTCAAAGCCTGATGCTGATGACAGTGATATTGAAAGGGCGCTGAAAATATCACAGGCGTATGAATTTGTTGAAAAGCTCCCCGAAAAAACCGACAGGCAGATAACAGCGGGAGGAAAGAACCTTTCAGGCGGTCAGCGCCAAAGACTTACAATAGCAAGGGCGCTTGTAGGCGAACCCGATATACTTATACTTGATGACAGTGCAAGTGCGCTTGATTTTGCCACTGATGCCGCGCTGAGAAGGGCATTGTCGGAGGAAACAGAGGGAATGACGGTATTTATGGTATCCCAGCGTGTCGGAACGGTGCGCTATGCCGATAAGATACTTGTACTTGACCATGGAGAGCTTGCAGGCGCAGGCACTCATAAGGAGCTTATTCGAGGCTGTCAGGTCTATAAGGAAATATGCCTGTCACAGCTCAGGGCAGAGGAGGTTGAGGAATAATGGCAAAGGAAAAATCAAAGAACAATTACGCCGTATTGAAAAGGATCCTCAGCTATGCGAAGCCCTACCGCGGGAAAATAATACTTGCTCTGATATTTGCTGTATTTTATGTCGGACTGAATCTTACCGCACCTGTGCTTGTAGGTTATGCGATAGATAATGCGGTGGATAAGGGAATGGTCGATTTTAAGACAATAGGCGATCTTCTTCTTATGGTCGGTATAACGGTCATATGCTCATCACTTTTCCAGTGGATGATGGAGCTTTGTACGAATGAGGTAGCCTATCTGACAATGAGGGATATGAGAAGGGATATATATAAAAAATTCAATTCTGTTCCCCTCCGCTTTATTGACGGACACCCCCACGGCGACCTTATCAGCCGTATGATAAATGATGTTGACAGTGTGGGCGACGGACTTTTACAGGGAATAACACGTCTTTTTTCGGGAATAGTTATGATAGTCTGTACGCTTGGCTTCATGATTTTCATAAATCCTGTTATTGCGCTTGTTGTTGTGCTCATCACACCGCTTTCAATGTTTGTTGCGGCGTTTATAACGAGGATATCTCAGGCTATGTTCCGTGAGCAGTCGCGCACACAGGGAGAAATCAGCGCATATATCAATGAATATGTCGGCGGACAGAAGGTAGTTAAGGCATTCGGCTATGAACAGCGTTCGGTGAAGGACTTTGAGGAAATAAATGAAAGGCTCAGGGTATGCGGGCAGAAGTCACAGTTCTATTCCTCTCTTGCAAATCCGAGCACACGCTTTGTAAACGGTCTTGTTACCGCGGCAGTTTCAGCAGCGGGAGCAATAAGCGTTATTCAGGGAGTTATCTCGGTCGGTCAGATAGCTACCTTCATAACCTACGCAAACCAGTATACAAAGCCCTTTAACGAGGTCACGGGAGTTATACCTCAGCTTCAGTCCGCGCTTGCGGGGGCAGACAGGATATTTTCAGTGCTTGATGAAAGCAACGAAACTCCTGATGCGGAAATTACCGCTTCACCTGAGAAGTGCAGGGGACAGGTGGATATTGAGAACGTAAGCTTTTCATATGTACCCGAAAAGCCTCTTATCAGAGATTTTAACCTTCATGTAAAAAGCGGACAGAGGGTTGCCATTGTCGGTCCGACAGGCTGTGGAAAAACGACTCTTATTAACCTGCTTATGAGATTTTATGACATTGACAGCGGCAGTATTATGATTGACGGAACGGGAATATATGATATCACAAGAAGCTCCCTGAGAAGGCATTACGGAATGGTACTGCAGGAGAGCTGGCTGTATAATGCATCTATCCGCGACAATATAGCCTACGGAAAGCCTGATGCGACATTGGAGGAGGTAAAAAGGGCGGCACAGCAGGCGCATATCGACCGTTTTATTGACCGTCTGCCTGAGGGCTATGATACGGTCATCACCGAGGACGGAGGAAATCTGTCACAGGGACAGAGGCAGCTTATCTGTATTGCCCGTGTAATGCTTTGTCAGCCGCCTATGCTTATACTTGATGAGGCGACAAGCTCCATAGATACAAGAACCGAAATAAAGATACAGAAGGCATTCAATGAAATGATGAAGGGCAGAACCTGTTTTGTTGTAGCGCATCGTCTTTCCACAATAAAGGAATCGGACATTATTCTTGTAATGAAGGACGGAAATATCATAGAGCAGGGTTCACATGATGAGCTTATCCGCAAGGGAGGCTTTTATAATACCCTTTATAACAGCCAGTTTGCTGCTACATAGCGGAGTGCCTCTGCGGTCGGTTCACGACGGAGTGCCTCTGCGGTCGGTTCACGACGGAGTGCCTCTGCGGTCGGTTCGCACTTTAGTTCAGTAGTACCATTATTTCTGTTGCGCGAAGAGGCTTCTGCAATATTTCAAGCTCAGTAATGGGTTAAGCTGATTCTTTTGCAATTTTATTGCTGCTAAAATTATTTCTATTTGAAAATTGTTTTGTACTGCAGAAATAATATGAAACAGTATTACCATAATTGTACATTGAAAATCGGAGAAAAAAGTCCCCGGCACGACCGAAAGGCTGTGCCGGGGGCATTTTAGTTGTCAACGGATTATTTGAATTTCATTGACATAGACTTGAACATAATGTAAAATATATCTGCAAGGCGATCAGCCTACGGATTGCGG
>CACXDV010000015.1 GCA_902766585.1 uncultured Ruminococcus sp. | reverse complement strand
GAAAAGCCCGTTCAGCAGCAGAAAAACAATAACGATAAAAAGCAGTCCAAAAAGAATAAGCAGCCTGCTATGGCGCGTCCGAAGCAGGAAACTCATATTCTCGGCAAAAAGCTTGAGCAGAATGAGACAGTAACAGAGGACAGCAGCAAGGTAAATGAGAACCGCGGACGAGTAATTAATACCCGCGCATCCAATGTAAACATTGACAGATATAATGAAAAGTATGACCGCCTTGCAAGTGAGAAGCTGCACAAGGAACCTACATCACAGAAACAGAAGATAAGTCAGCGTTCACAGCAGAAGGGCAAGCCCCGTAATTCACGCAAGGAGACAGAGGCTGAAAGACTTAAGAGAATTGCAAATGACCGCAAGAATAAGCCTATTACCGTACAGATACCTGATGAGATAACTGTCGGCGAGCTTGCGCTCAGATTGAAGGCAACTGCTGCCGAGGTGATCAAAAAGCTTATGATGCTCGGCGTTATGGCAAGCGTTAATGATGTTATAGATTTTGATACTGCCTCACTTGCAGCTATGGAATTCCATGCCAAGGTAGAAAAAGAGGTATTTGAGACTATCGAGGAAAAGATAATTGACGACAGTGAGGATGATGATGATAATCTCGTACCCCGCGCTCCCGTTGTTGTTGTTATGGGACACGTTGACCACGGTAAGACCTCACTTCTCGACGCTATCCGTCATGCTCATGTCACAGCGACCGAGGCAGGCGGCATCACACAGCATATCGGCGCATACAGAGTAACGATAAATGACAGGGAGATAACCTTCCTTGATACTCCCGGCCATGAGGCATTCACGACCATGAGAGCAAGAGGCGCACAGGTAACAGATATTGCTATTCTTGTTGTTGCCGCTGACGATGGTATCATGCCGCAGACAATAGAGGCTATACATCATGCAAAGGCAGCAGGCGTATCAATAATTGTAGCAGTAAACAAGATAGATAAGCCCGGCGCAGATGTTGAAAGAGTAAAATCACAGCTCACAGAGCATGAGCTTCTTCCTGAGGAATGGGGCGGAGATGTTCCTGTTATTCCGGTTTCAGCTCATACCAAGGAGGGAATTGATGACCTTCTTGAAATGGTTATTCTTGTTGCCGATATGAAGGAGCTTAAAGCTAATCCCGAAAGAGCAGCCAAGGGTACAGTTATCGAGGCGCGTCTTGATAAGGGAAGAGGTCCTATCGCAACTGTACTTGTACAGAACGGTACACTCAATATCGGAGATATAATCGTTGCCGGCACAACAGTCGGAAGAGTAAGGGCAATGACAAATGATAAAGGCTCAAAGGTCAAATCAGCAGGTCCCTCAGTTCCTGTTGAAATTACCGGACTTGATGATGTTCCGACAGGCGGAGATATCTTCAATGCCGTATCTGATGAACGTCTTGCAAGGGAGCTTGTTTCACAGCGCCGTGACTCCGAGAAGGAGGAGCGCTTCAATGCCCGTACAAAGGTTACTCTTGATAACCTCTTCGATCAGATGAAGCTCGGAGATATGAAGGAGCTTAAGATCATTGTTAAGGCAGACGTACAAGGCTCTGTTGAGGCTGTAAGACAGTCACTTGAAAAGCTTTCAAATGAAGAAGTAAGAGTTAATGTAATACACAGCGCAGTCGGTGCGATAAGAGAATCCGATGTTATGCTCGCATCAGCATCAAATGCAATCATTGTCGGCTTCAATGTCCGTCCTGATTCCGTTGCTGAGGAAAATGCAAAGCGTGACGGCGTTGATATGCGTCTGTACAGGATCATCTATGATTGTATCGAGGAGATAGAGGCTGCTATGAAGGGTATGCTCGCTCCAAAGTTTAAGGAAACCATTCTCGGTAAGGTCGAGGTTCGCCAGACCTACAAGATCACAAATGTCGGTCTTGTATCCGGCTCTTATGTTCTTTCCGGAAAGGTTGTCAGGGGCGCGCAGTGCCGTGTAGTTCGTGACGGTATCATTATTGCAGATGACACTATCGCATCTCTCCAGCGCTTCAAGGACAGCGTAAAAGAGGTCGCAGCAGGCTTTGAATGTGGTATCACCCTTGAAAAATACAGTGATATCAAGGAAGGCGATATCTTCGAGATCTATGAAATGGAACAGATAACCGAATAAAAATATTCCGCTCATACAAGGCTGTATGGGCGGATTTTTTCATTTTAGTATAATTTTCTGCTCCAAAAATGCAGTATATGGTAATAATTAATATTATTAGTAAATTTTACGTCATTATGTTGCAATTGGCAGTTTACTGTGGTATAATCAATTTATACAAAAGTGTGTTTTAATGTTATAATAATGCACAGAAAGGAGATAGCCGTGAAAATATCAACAAAAGGCAGATATGCCCTCAGATTGCTGATAGATCTTTCCATTCACAGAAACGAAGGATATATAGCTCTCAAGGACATAGCGCAGCGCCAGAGTATATCAAAGAAATATCTTGAACAAATAGTTCCGCTGCTTACTAAAAGCGGGCTTTTACGAACCAACAGAGGCTATCAGGGAGGATATATGCTTTCCAGACCTCCGTCAGACTACACTGTCGGCGAGATACTGAGACTTACAGAAGGAAGTCTTGCGCCTATTGCGTGTCTTGAATCCGAGCCGAATTACTGTGAACGAAGTCCAAGCTGTATTACTCTTCCGGTATGGAAGGGGTTATATGACGTTATCAACGAGTATCTTGATAATATTACCCTGCAAAGTATTATCGACAATGATCCCGGAAAGGATGCAAGCGATTACTGTATATAAAAAAAGACTGCTGTCAGCGAATAACAGCAGTCATTTTTTTTATCTTATTTTACAACAAATGCGATACCGTTTGTGCTTGCATTTCCTTCCCCGCCGATAGTGATAGTTCCCTCATCAGCCTTCTCAAAGAATCCGTTTTCATATACGAATGAAAGATTCTTACAGGAATAAAGCATAACATCACCGGTAATGAAATAGCCTTCATTCATATAAATAGAATACTGGAGATAATTGAAGGACTGCTTTTCTGTCTGACCTGCAACCATCTTCTGCTTGCAAAGAGTAAGGTCAATATGATCTACTCCGGATACGGTCAAATCAGGCTGATCAATAATATCACTGTATACAACAGCACCGGTAACATCTGTTTCCTTTCCGCGTTCGTTTGTAGTAAGCTTAAGAACACCGGAATCAGAAGCCATTGACATTATGTAGCTGTCTGAATTATCAAGTGCGACCTGAGCAGCATTATTTGCATAATAGCCTTCTTCAGTAAAATCCTCTGAATAATCGGAATTAATGAGATAGAGGTTGGTACATATTCTTGCGTTATCGAGAATAAAATCCTCTATTTCAGTAGCAAGAGCCTGTTCCTTTGCGGTTAAGGAGGCTTTTGAATAGTTGGACATTGCCGAAGCAAATATTCCTATACCGAAGCCGGCAGTAATGGAGAGAATAGCGACCGTTACTACCAATTCCACCAATGTAAACGCTTTTTTAGTTTTAAATCTTTTCACGGTAATCAAACTCCCTCCGGATTATTTATAGAACGGTACAAATGACTCATAGATTATCGGACCGCCTGCAGATTCAAAGCAGGTTTTAATAGTAAGACCGTCCATTTCATAAGCTGAACCTGCGCCGGTCAATGTTGCAAGCTGTTTTTTCTGTTCAGGAATGAGTGTATACTGATAGCTGACACCGTCCGGGAAAGCTGCATCATATTTTCCTGTTTCTGAGTTAAATTCAGCCTTTACGAATTGTACATCAGGGATATCATCGGTAATAACAGGAGACTTAAGAGAGATCTGTATTGCCGATGCAAGAGCATATGCATAATTATCATCACCCATACCGCCTGATGAGCTTGCGGCTGTTTCCAATTCATCTATGAAGTCAACAGCATCGTCATATTCAGATATTCTCATTTTTCTTACGCAGTTGAAAATGATCTCATTTACTGAGGCATTAAGAACAGAAGCTCTGTTTTCATCTGAATTACGCACAGTAGTTGTAAAGCCTCCGACCATTGCTCCGAGCGTAGATGCAAAAACAATTACAACTATTGTAATGCCAACAAGAAGCTCTATCAGTGTAACGCCCTTTTTTGATTTTAACTTTAGCCTTATAGTTTTTTTCATAATATAACACTCTCCATTCGGAATTATGTTTATTGACAAATTCTTTTACATCCAATTATATATATTATACTATATTATAACGACAAATTAAAGCATATTTTTTTGTCAAAGTTGCCAAAGTTTTTGTTCATAATTTGTTAATCATTTATCAGCAACAAGCGGTACATTGAAAAACAATGTACCGCAAGTTTACATAGTAGTTTACAATTGTATCACATATCAGTCATCATGTTGTTGAACTGCTGCCGATTACGTCGTACATACCGAACATAGGCATGATCATAGCAACTACAACGGTACCAACAACTACACCGATTACAACTGTCATAATAGGTGTCATAGCGTCTGTGAGCTTTTGGGTAGATTCATCGCTCTGCTCCTCAAAAAGCTCTGCCATTTTAAACAGTGAGTCACCAAGCATACCGGATTCCTCACCAACACGAACCATTGAAACAAGAATGGAATCGAAGATAGGATGCTTAGCCATAGCTTCATTGATAGTAACACCGATCTGTACGTCATCAAGCACCATTCGTGCTTCCTTCTGTACATAGAGATTAGGGATAGCGTCACAAGCAAGTCCCATAGCCTTATGGATAGGAATACCCGCATCCGTAAGGGTGGACATCAGACGGCAGTAACGTGCAAGCGCGCCCTGACGGACGATAGGACCGACCAGCGGGATCTTAAGTGAGAACTTTGCAAGGAACATCTGGAAATCGTCATTATTCTTCTTAAGTGTAACAAATGAGAAGATTATAATAGCTGCAACTATGATTATAAGCCACCAATAACCGAGGAGGATATCGGAGAAGCTCATCAAGGCTTTTGTCAATGCAGGAAGCTCTGCACCGAATGCGCCGTATGTATCCTTAAAGGTCGGCAATACGAAGCCGCAGAGGATGATAATAAGACCAATTACAAGAACTATAAGGAATAAAGGATATGTAAATGCACTTCTGAGCTTACCGGAAAGGGCGATATCCTTTTTACAGATAAGCGCACACTGCTGGAACGCATTATCAAGACGGCCGTTTGCCTCACCGGCTTCTATAATACTGATATAAACGCCGGGGAAGCCTGCGAAGGTCTTCATAGCCTGTGAAAGAGTAAAACCGTTATAGAGGTTTTCATTTATTTCACGAAGGATCTTCTGCATACCTGTATCCTTTTCAGAATCGATCATGATCTGCATCGACATTGAAAGGTTGATACCGGCTTTCATCATCATACCCAGCTGGTTAAACAGCATAAGAAGGGTTTTCTTTGCGATCTTTCTGTTATGAATATCACCGCCGAGGTCCATTTGCCAGATACTTGTAGGCGTATCGTCCTTACCGCCTGCCTGCTGGATATCCTGTACAATAAGACCTTTTTCACGAAGAATGGAGACAGCCTGGTTTTGCGTTTCGGCTTCAATAGCGCCTTCCTTCTTCTGATTACGGGAATTCATCGCAACATATTTAAACTTCAAAACAGCTCACTCCTTATCTTCTGGCATCAGTGTCACCGATATCAAAGTTCCAAGCCTTTGCAACCTGTTCGGTAATAAGTCCCTGAGCAAGAAGGTTGTCGATACTCTTGTTCATAGTGATCATACCGTACTGCTGTCCGAGCTGGATAGACTGCTGGATATTTGCGACCTTATTCTCACGGATAAGGTTACTGATAGCGCCGGTTACGAACATGATCTCAAATGCTGCAACTCGTCCGCCGGTTGCCTTCGGAAGAAGTCTCTGAGAAATAACTGCTTTCAGAGAAGTGGAGAGCTGTACGCGGATCTGCTGCTGCTGATCCGGCGGGAAGATATCAACAAGACGGTCGATAGTCTTAGCCGCGCCCTCTGTATGTACTGTCGAGAATACCAAGTGACCTGTTTCTGTTGCCGTAAGTGCGATCTGAATGGACTCACGGTCACGCATTTCACCTACGAGAATGATATCAGGGTCTTCACGCATGGCAGCTCTCAGCGCCATAGGATAGCTTCGGCTGTCGAGACCGATTTCTCTCTGGTTTATGATACAGCGTTTAGGAGTATGGAGGAACTCAACAGGGTCCTCGATAGTAAGAATATGCTTGCTCTTATACTTGTTGATCTCATTGATAAGAGCCGCAAGAGTTGTAGATTTACCTGAACCTGTAGGTCCGCAGACGAGAACAAGACCTGAATTAAGATCAAGAGTTTTACGGATCGAATTAGGAAGGCTGAGTGTTGAAAGCTCAGGTACAACGCTGTTGATTACACGGAGGATAAGAGATGTACCGTTACGCTGTCTGAAAGCATTTGCTCTGAAACGTCCGCATTCGCCGATCTCAACAGCGGCATCGGCTTCACCTGTCTGGAGGAAGGTCTCAAATCTGGACTGGTTGAGAACTGCCTTGATAATTGCTGTTACCTCTGCTTCATTAAGGGCGGGATCTGTTGTAAAGAAAACATTACCGTGAAGACGGTAAGCCGGGTGGTTACCGGAAGCTATATGGATATCGGACGCGCCCTTGCCGACAGCTTCTTTTACTAAGCTATAAAAATCCATTAATAATCTACCCCATTCTGTTTATAGAATTTGTGTTAAACACATTGTATATGCAAATCTCAATCAGTCGTTTGAGATTGTCATGTCGATATATTCCTCATACGAGGTCAGACCCTTCAAAACATCGATACGGACATTTTCCTTCATGGGGATCATGCCCTCTGCTATTGCAAGGTCTCTCAGTTCATCTGTACTTACACCATCGGTTATAGCTCTTTTGAGTCCGGTTGTAAGCATCATTACTTCATGTACTGCAATACGTCCCTTATAGCCCTTTTTGTTGCACTTTTCGCAGCCTACCGGACGGTAAAGGGTATATTCATCACCTGGCTTAATCATAAGACCGATTTTTTCGTTATCATCAGGCTCATATCTTTCCTTACAGGATACGCACAAGCGTCTTGCAAGCTTCTGAGCTATGATACCGAGAAGCGCTGAGGATACCATGTAGCCCTCGATACCCATATCTATAAGACGTGCAACCGAGCTGGGCGCATCGTATGTATGGAGTGTTGAAAGCACAAGGTGACCTGTAATAGCAGCCTGAACGGCAATACCTGCGGTTTCGCCGTCACGGATCTCACCGAGCATTATAATATCAGGGTCCTGACGAAGAATGCTTCGCAGAGCTGCCGCAAAGGTAAGCCCTGCTTTTTCATTGGTCTGTACCTGAGTGATACCTGGCTGGATCTGCTCAACAGGGTCTTCAACGGTGATGATATTGATATCTTCACCCATAACCTCGTGCAAAGCGGTATACAGTGTAGTAGATTTACCGGAACCTGTAGCGCCCGTTACAAGGATAATACCACGGTGACTCTTTACAAGATGGTTAAATTTTTCAAGGTTCTCCGGGAGGAAGCCGATATTTTCCTTTTTAAGCTCCATGCCCAGAGAGGTCGTAATACGCATAACTATCTTCTCACCGAAAAGGCTCGGGAGAACTGAAATACGGAAGTCGATATCCTTTCCTCCGACACGGTAGTTGATACGACCGTCCTGAGGGATACGTTTTTCCGCGATATTCATGTTGCCTATGAATTTGATACGGGAAGTAACCGAGGGGATAAGCTCAGGGGCTGTTTCCATGTATGTCTGGAGCTTACCGTCGATACGGAAGCGTATTCTCAGACATTTTTCCATCGGTTCAATATGAATATCGGAGGTCTTTGTAAAGATAGCCTCTTCGATCATGTTATTAACGAAACGGATAATAGGCTGGTCATTAGCAGATGCATCATTCTGAGCAGCTTCCTCAGCCTCGATCTGAGCCTTGGTCTTACCGCCCTTGGATTCAAGGAATTCCTTTGCATCGTCGATAGCCTTCTGAGCGGCGTACATTTCACGCAGCTTTACAGATATTTTTGAAGCCTCGCCGATTACAGGCTTGATCTTCATTTTGGTAGCAATCGAAATATCCTTAAGTCCCTGATAGTTAAGGGGATCGGCGATCGCAACAGTAAGGAATCTGCCTTCCTGTTCGATCGGGATTACCATATGCTTGTTAGCCATATCCTCGGGGATTATGCCGCCAAGTTCTTCAGGGATCTGGATCTGATCCAGATCCATATAAGGTATAAACAGCTGCTGTTCAAGAGCCTTACAAACCTGTTGCTCTGTTACGATACCGTCTTCTATAAGGATATCAGCAACACGCTTTTTGGTCGTTTTCTGTTTTTCAAGTACGGCATCCAGCTGTTCATCGGTGATCGCACCGGAATTGATAAGAATTTGTCCTATTCTCAGATTACCCGCTTTCATATTGTCAGCTCCCGATCAAAAGTTAAATAAATCTAAATACAATCTCGCAAGATACATTATATAATCAAACAGAACAATATATAATCCCAAAGCGACTGCGATATACGGTCCGAAGGCGAGGTATGAACCAAAGCCGACGCTTCCGTTTTCCTCAGTCTGCTCATCCTGCTTATCGTTTCCGGAGTCCTGATCATCTGTCGCAGAAGTATTTTCCTCATCTGGCTTTTCTTCTCCGGACTCCTGATCTGCTGCTTCCTCAGCAGCATTTCCGGAGGCTTCCTGTACGGGCTCCTCCGAGTCTTCTTTTCCGCCTGATATTCTGGCGGTCAGTATTATAGCCACAAAGAAGATAGTGGCAGTTATTATCGAAATAATAAAGGTATAGATCGTGCCCGGAAAGCCTGTCAGCACGCCGACAGCCAAAAACAGCTTAACGTCGCCGAAGCCCATTCCGTCACGCTTATAAACAAGCATTCCAATAAAATCGATCAGCAGCATTGCTGCCGCACCGATACCTGCACCTGCCAGCGGGGACCACCATGTGCTGTGGAATATATGGTAGCCGCGTGCAATATCATAAACGCTGATACCT
>CACXDV010000014.1 GCA_902766585.1 uncultured Ruminococcus sp. | reverse complement strand
TTTTTTGTGAAGCTCAGTGTGTTGTATCATAAATTTCAATAGTTAAGAGTATTAAAGCACAAACAGGCACGTCAAACCATGAACTGTGTAAGAAATATGATGTTCATAAGAAAACAGCCGGAAAGTGCCGCTTCATGCGGCACGGCGGAGGATGGGAGTGGTATATGACGTGCCGGCGCTGAGCACCCCAAGTGCACTTGTTTCACTGCGCCTGCGCTCCCTACTTTGCGTTCCGGTTCAATGGCATCCGGTGGTTTTAGTCACGCGGTTACGGTTTTTATCAGTGCTGGTATATTTTTTATATGATTGGCGTGGGAGTAAAAGTATCCTGTCTGAGCTCAGAGCGAAACGGCAGTTGAGCGAAAGCGCGAAATCACCACCGGCGGCTCGCCGGCGCAGGGTCTGTGCACTTTGACTTTTCCGGAATGTGCTGGTATAATATAGGTACACACCCGAAGGGGATGAGTTTATGAATCAAAAGCTTCTTAGGGAAGCTCCGCCAATAATCAGGGAATTTCTGGATTATACCGCAAACATCAAAGGAAGATCTGATCTGACGATAGAGGAGTATTACAGAGATCTCCGCACATTTTTCCGGTTTATCATTAAGGACAGAGGTCTTATCAAAGATAATATCGAAACAGATGACATAGATATTTCCTGTGTTGATCTTGAGCTTGCAGGTTCCGTTACATATTCGGAGATAATTCTGTACTTAAATTATTGCAAGGAAGAAAGAAGAAATAATGCCGCAACACGATCAAGAAAAACATCAAGCCTAAAGGACTTCTATAACTATCTTACTGTCAAGACCCACAGACTGCAGAAGGATCCTACCGCTGAGCTGGAAGCTCCCAGAAAAGGAAAAAAACTGCCTAAGTATCTTACACTTGAAGAGAGCCTTCAGTTACTTGAAGCTGTTGACGGCGAATTCAAAGAGAGAGATTATTGTATTCTGATATTTTTTCTTAACTGTGGGATGAGACGATCTGAACTGGTGGGAATTGATCTTTCGGATATCAACAGTGAATATGAGCTGAAACTGAGGGGAAAGGGCAATAAGGAAAGGATACTGACCCTCAATCCCGCCTGCGTCAATGCACTGAAGGAATACCTCAAGGTCAGACCTGTGAATGCCATCAAGGATAAGAACGCCTTGTTTATAAGCAGAAAAAACTGCCGCATGACAGGCAGGGGAGTCCATCATCTTGTCAACCATTACATGACAAAGATCGGCAAAGGCGACCAGGGCTATTCACCACATAAGCTCAGACATACAGCCGCTACTCTTATGTATCAGAAAGGCGGGGTAGACATAAGAACCCTGCAGGCAATTCTTGGTCACTCTAATCTCGGAACCACCCAGATATATACCCATGTTGCTGATAAGCAGGTCGAACAGGCGCTTAATGCAAATCCTCTTGCAAAAGAGAAAAGAAAATCATGACAGACAGAATAATAATATTTGCACACAATAGATAATCCAAGCGGATCGGTGAAAAATCATTGAGCTCAGGAATACGGAAAAATCAGTGTTATCAGGATCATAATGTGAAAAGAGGTTTTTTGAATACGCTTGACATCTTTGGTTAAAAAGAATATAATTAATTCGAACAAAGATTTGGCTTGCGATACCGTAGCGGTAGGTCGATTTCATCGCATATGGAAACGATTCGAAAGAATTGTTTAAGCATCGGCCTTGTTATTCACGGTATCCTCAAAAAATAATAAGACCGAAGTGAGCTGTCAGGACCCCTTGCATCGAATGGAGAAAAGGGGAGAGGCAGGGGATAGAACAGTATCATATTCGGATTTTGTGTTGTACGAGGATATCAGCGTGGGTTGGTATCCTTTTTTTGTTTTTTGGGTTAATGCATATCATTGCTATATAAATGAAGATAAAATCAATCAGATGAATGGAGGGTCAATATGTCAAAGTTTACACCTTATATAAAAATACAAAAGAATAAATCCGATACCGTCATAAACTTTATGAGCGGTGTTTCATACAGATTCGATCCTGTTGATACACTGAAAATGGTTACTGCTTCTTCGATATTTGGAGAACCTCAGTACTACCGTGAAGGTGAATTTTCAAAGGCTGCAATATATGATGAAGAATACGAAACAGACAGGCTTTTTAAGCAGTACAGTATCTTTTCCAAGGATTATGAAGGAATGACTACATCAGAATTGATGGAAAAGGTTATAGACGAGGCCCTTGATCATGACTTCAAAGCCGTATTGGACTGGGCGGCAGTTCTGAGAAAGGACTATCTCATGAGACTGAATCCTCAGGTCATTATGGTCAGAGCAGCATTGCACCCAAAAAGACAGCAGTTCAATGCAAATAATCCTGGCTACTTTTCAATGATACAGAAAGAAGTTATGAGTCGGGCAGACGAACCAGTCGCTCAGCTCGAATACTACCTATACAAAAAGGGTTCAAAGAAGTTTATTCCCGGTATACTGAAACGAAACTGGGCT
>CACXDV010000013.1 GCA_902766585.1 uncultured Ruminococcus sp. | reverse complement strand
CCTCCTCAGCCTCAAAGCTTTCATTTGAATGTGAAATGATCGTCGGATTATACATAACTATCGGCGCGAGGGGTGTCTGAACGATTATTATTCTCTTGTTTACTCCTATCATATTCGCCGCAAGACCTACACAGCGTTCACGGTTCGCCGTAAGCGTATCATACAGATCATCTCCTGTAGAAGTATCAGAAGCAGCGGCAGGCTTTGATTTCTGTTTGAGAAATATGATATCTCTGATTATTTTTCTTTCCATAATATTTCACTCCGGATTTTTTTGGAATAAACTGCTTTAAACTCACCCATACTATTATCGGGTGATAATTATGACAATGATTTTTTGTGATGAAAGCTGCATCTATCAGCGTGACGGGTGCTGCAGGCTCGAATGTGCATTCAGCGTAAACAACCGTTCGGATAACGGCTGTATGCACAGAATAAAGCCCGCTGAACTTCTTGTCAGCGCTTTACAAGAGCAGCAACGGCATCCGGAATGGTACGCACACCAATGATCTCCATTGAAAGCCCGTCCGGAAGCGTCAAACCCTTGACATTATGATAGGGCATTATGCATTTTGTAAAACCGAGTCTTGCAGCTTCTGTAACTCTCTGTGAGGCTCGGTTTACTGCCCTTATCTCACCTGTTAATCCTATCTCTCCGAAGGCAAGAATATCCTCCGGTACTATAATATCCTTTAAGCTGCTTACAAGCGCTAAAGCAACTGCAAGATCAGTTGCAGGTTCATCAAGCCTCAGTCCGCCGATAACATTTACATATGCATCAAGGCTCGAAAAATAAAATCCGCATCTTTTTTCAAGCACCGCAAGCAGCATCGACATTCTGTTATAATCAAAGCCTGTTGACATTCTCCTCGGATTTCCGTAACCGGAATTAGTCACAAGTCCCTGTATCTCCGCAAGTATGGGACGGCTTCCCTCCATAGGACAGGCAACACAGGTCCCGCTGACATTCTTCGGACGGCCGGACAAAAGCATAAGCGAGGGATTCTCCACCTCAGTCAAGCCCGTATCTCCCATCTGAAATACGCCTATTTCATTAGTGGAGCCGTAACGGTTCTTTACTGCCCTGAGTATACGGTAAGACATCTGCTTATCTCCCTCAAAATACAGTACCGCGTCCACAATATGCTCAAGAACCTTCGGTCCGGCTATTGCTCCGTCCTTATTGACGTGGCCTACAATAATGCAGGGGATATCCAGAGCCTTTGATGTTCTCATAAGTATATTGGTACATTCCCTTACCTGTGTAACGCTTCCGGGTGACGAGCTAAGCTCCTTGAAATTCATAGTCTGTATGGAATCTACCATTACCAGATCGGGCTTTTCGGTCTGTATCTGATTTGCTGCGATCTCAACATCAGTTTCGGTCATTACAAAAAGATTTTCACTGTTCACGCCAAGTCTTGTTGCTCTGAGCTTTAACTGTCTTTTCGATTCCTCTCCGGAAATATAAAGTATTTTGAGTATCTTTCCGAGGTGTGAGCAAATCTGAAGAAGTATGGTAGACTTTCCTATTCCCGGATCACCGCCTAAAAGAACCAAAGAGCCTTTTACGATTCCTCCTCCGAGAACCCTGTCAAGCTCCTTTGAACCCGTATAATACCTTTCCTCATCTTCAGTGCTTATCTCATTTATCGGTACGGGTACAGCCGCTGCCTTCATTCTTGCGGGTGAGGATATTTTTCCTCTTACGGCTTCGCGGTATTCCTCTGTCATAGTGTTCCATTCTCCGCATCCCGGACACTTTCCGTACCACTTTGCGCTTTCATAACCGCATTCTGAGCATACATACATTGTTTTGCTTTTATCTGCCATTTTATTATCCCCTTATCACTTTCTCTTATTCACGCTGTTTTCATATAATCCAAAAATCCGCAGCATACTGCGAATGCCATTTTTCTTCTGTAGCCTTCATCAGACAGCTTTTTCGCTTCTTCCGGGTTTGACAGAAAACCACATTCTACTATTACTGCCGGTACCCTTGCGGTTTTCAGTATATAAATCGAACCCTCATCCTTTTTACATTCGCGTCGGTTTTCGGGCTGAAGCAGCGAGGTGACAGAATTTTTTATACACTGAGCAAGCCTTTCGCTTGCAGGATCGTTTCCCGAATAAAACATCTGCGCACCGCTGTACTTTGGCTGCTCAAATTTATTCTGATGAATACTTATAAGGATATTATTTTCATCCGAATTTATAATATCCCTTCTTTTCTCCATATCTGAAACCTTTTTCTCCCTTACCGTTCCGGCGCTGCTGTCATAGATCGCCTTATCCTCGGTTCTTGTCATTATTACAGTATAGCCGGATATCTCCAGATATTCCTTAAGCTGCTTTGCGATCGATAGGTTTATATCCTTTTCCGACAGACCGTTTGCAACTGCTCCGCTGTCCTCACCGCCGTGCCCCGCGTCTATTACAACAGTCTTCTGAGGCGCAGCAGCAGCTGTAACTGCATCAGGCTCCTCACCGACAGACAAATACAGCAGCCCGCCGAACAGAAACACACATATCAGCGCTGCAGAATAAGTAAGATATATTTTCAGCTTTTCCATAGCATCACCCATATAAGAATATGATTATACGGGTAATTTAATGACAGCGTTCAAACGAAATAAAAGCGGTCTTGAGCGACCGCTTTTCTGTTAAGATTCATCCTGTGAATCAACTGTCTTTGGATAGGTTATTACAGGAACTATGCCCTGCTGATCCTCAAAAGGATCCCCATCAAGAGGAAGGGCATTTTTTATATAGAATTTCTCCTTTATCTCGGTAAGCCTGTCAAGATTCTTGCAAAGCCTCAGATAAATATTTTCAAGCCTGTCATCGAGCGTAACAGTTCCGATCTTGATATCTCTGCGAAGATAGGTAAGATCCTCACGGAAAAGATTTATCTCCTTTTCAATATCATCAATGAGCATAATGGTATCCATAGCCTTTTCCTGCGCCTCATCAATGACACCATGCGCTCTTTCCTCAGCCTTCATCTTGATTTTTACTACGCTTTCGGTAAGCTCATCATAGCGCTTTGCTTTTATAAGCAGAGAATCACACTGCTCCTGAAGCTTGCGCTTTTCCTCAAGACGCAAATCAAGCTCCTTCTGATATGCCTCAACATCATTTTCCCTCTGTCCTACAGCCTCGGCAAGACGTATCTGTGTATCCTGCAGGGAACGGTAAAGGGCATTTCTTGAGGCAGTCATCTCGATAAGGGCAATATTTTTATCAGTTGCATCCATCTCAGCCTGCTCAAGCTTTCTCTTGAGAAACTCTATCTGTTCCTCCGGAGTAAGCTTTGATTCGGTTATATCTGTTATTGTCTCCTCCTCAACAGATTCGATATCGTCAATATCCTCTTCGGATACGGTTTTAACTTCTTCTATCTCATTCATCGGGATACACCTCTTTTTCTTTTTTGAATAGGCATACCTTATTATACCAAATTAATATCCCAAAATCAACATTTTCGTGCAAATTTTCAGATAAAGTAGGGGTATATTCCATCAACATCAAAAAAATCGGGTAATTACTGTATTCTTCCGAATTGCTTTTCTATCTCTCGCCTTGACATAAAAAAGAATATCGGTCTTCCGTGCGGACAATATTTCACATCAGGATTCTGCTCAAGCGTGCGGGCAAGCTCAATAAGCTCCTCGTCGGAGTTTTTATTACCCGCTTTTATGGCAGCGCGACAGGCGGTATTGGCATATATCCAATCCATTTTCTCTGAGATTATCAGCTTTTTGTGTCTGCACAGATAATCGGCTATCTCGGAAAATGATTCCTCAATATCCTCCTTTTCCAGCATCACAGGCGCACTTCTGATAATAATTGACCTGTCGCCGAAGCTGTCTATCTCAAAGCCCGTCTTATCAAGAAGCTCTCTGTTTTCAAGCAGCACACGGCACTCCTCAGTATCCATTGTCAAAGAAACGGGTGTAAGAAGCATCTGAGATGAAGCTCCCCTGTTTTCACTTTTAAGCCGTTCATATATAAGCCTTTCATGCGCCGCGTGTTTATCAATAAACATAATGCGGTCATTATCATATTCAAGAATAATATATGTATTGAACGCCTCGCCGATATATCTTGCGGGCGGCAGTTCCGTATATGCCTGTTCTGGCATCTCAGAAGGAACGGGAGCTTCTTCGATCACACTTTCATTAATTTCTTCGCTTTTTTCGGAAACAGGAACTGTTTCCGCTTTCTCATAATCAGCAGGCTTTTCTTCCTCCTTGCTTTCCTGAACCGGAAAAGGCTTAAACTCTGCCGGAGAATATGATATTACTGTCCTCGGTGACGGCGGTATATAAATATCCGGCTCATCAGGCTCCGGTTTTACAGGCTCAGGGATCACAGCTGGCTCTGCCGGTCTTACAGGTGAAGCCAAAGGTATCTGAACGCCTCTGTCAACCGGTGAAGCAAGCAGCTTCGGATCGGGCATTTTCAGTTCTCCCTTGGTTTTCACCTCATCCCTTGTATCATATCTGCTTACGGCAGAACGAACAGCATTATATACACTGTCAAATATCGGCGCTTCATTTGTAAATCGCACCTCAAGCTTTGCCGGGTGAACATTTACATCAAGCATTGAGCAATTCATATTAAGCATAAGTATGCATGAAGGATATTTTCCTGTCATTACCATATTTTTATATGCCTGCTCCAATGCCGCTGCAGCGGTTCGTGAATGAACATATCTGCCGTTGATGAAAAACATCTGCATTGAACGGTTTGACCTCAGACAGCATACAGGCTTGGTAACATATCCGCTTACACTTATATTATTCATTTCGGCTGAAACGGGAAGAAGTGAATTAAAAAATTCCTTTCCGAAAACCTGAAAAACGGTATTTTCAATTTTTCCGTCTCCCTGAGTGCGTATCGTCTGCTTTCCTTCACGGATAAATGCAAAGCTTATCTCCGGATGAGACAGTGCCATTCTTTCCATAAGATTTGCTATGGCATTTCCCTCGGTGACATCCTTTTTCAGAAACTTCATCCTTGCCGGAACATTATAGAACAGCTCTCTTACAATAAAAGTCGTACCCTGAGGACAGCCTGCCGGATCGAAGGCTTTTTCCTCTCCGCCCTCAATGCTGTAGCGTATGCCGTCCTGTTCATTTATGCTTTTAGTGATCAGCTCGACCTTAGATACGGCGCAAATCGAAGCAAGAGCCTCTCCGCGGAAGCCTAATGTCGCTATCGCGTCAAGGTCATCCTTATCGGATATTTTACTTGTCGCATGACGCAAAAAAGCCTTCCTTATGTCCTCCTTCTCAATTCCGCATCCGTCGTCCGTCACTCTCATATATGTGACACCGCCGTGCTGTATCTCGACCGTGATCTTCTTCGCTCCGGAATCAATGCTGTTTTCAACCAGCTCCTTTATCACTGAAGACGGGCGCTCAATTACTTCTCCCGCTGCTATAAGCTCGGCTATATTCTTTGGCAAAACATTTATTGCTGCCATTTTATTCCCCTTTCATATGCAGATATTCATTTATCCAGCATCTTAATAAGTTCAAACAATATATTCATTGACTCCATAGGGGTAAGCTTATTTATATCTATTTCCCTGAGTCTTTTTTCTATCGGCGTATCGACCTTTGAAAACATGATCTGTTCCGTTTCATTGACCTGAGCCTTCTTTGAAGAAGCCCTTACAGCCGGCTTTCCGCTTTCAAGCTCCTTCAGTATTTTTTTAGCCCTCTCGATAACGCTGTCAGGCAGACCGGCAAGCTTTGCGACCTCTACACCATAGGATTCATCAGCCGCTCCGGGAATTATCCTGCGAAGGAAAGTAATATCGTCACCATGCTTCATTGCGGCTATATTATAATTCTTAACTCCCTTTAGCTTATCCTCAAGCACAGTAAGCTCATGATAATGAGTTGCAAAAAGCGTCTTTGCGCCGAGTTTTCCTGTATTTGCCACATATTCAAGTACGGCTCTTGCAATACTCATTCCGTCATAGGTAGATGTTCCCCTGCCTATCTCATCAAGTATAAGAAGGCTTTTTCGCGTTGCGTTTTTAAGGATATATGCTACCTCATTCATTTCGACCATGAAGGTGGACTGTCCTGTAGACAAATCGTCCGAGGCTCCGATACGGGTGAAAACACTGTCAACAATTGATATGTCAGCGCTTGTGGCGGGAACATATGAGCCCATCTGAGCCATGAGCACTATCAGAGCTGTCTGTCGCATGAAAGTGGATTTACCCGACATATTCGGTCCTGTGATAATTGCCACTCTGTTTTCATTCAGGTCGAGTACGGTATCGTTAGGAACAAAGCGAGTATCATTTACAAGCCTTTCTACCACCGGATGCCGTCCCTCTGTAATATTTATTGAACCGGTATTGTTAAGCGACGGACAGCAATAGCTGTTATCAAATGCCGCCTGAGCAAATGAAGCAAGCACATCAAGAACAGCAACAGCCGATGCAGAAGCGGATATCCTTTCGACCGCTTCGGCAGTTGTCTTTCTTATTTTCTCAAAAATAGCATATTCAAGCTCATTTGCCCTGTCCTTTGCGCCGAGTATGCGTCTCTCAAGATTTTTCAGTTCCTCGGTGATATATCTTTCACCGTTGGTAAGCGTCTGCTTTCTTATGTAGGTATCGGGAACCATGCTCTTATATGAATTTGATACCTCTATATAATAACCGAAAACACGGTTATAACCTATTTTAAGCTTCGGTATGCCTGTTTTAGCGCGTTCCTCCGCCTCTATTTTTGCCATATGCTGTGAACCGCCGTGCATATCGTCACGCAGTTCATCAAGCTCGTCCGAACAGCCGGGCTTTATCATTCCTCCCTCACGGACAGAAAAAGGAGGCTCGTCCTCTATCGTATTGTCAATCAGCTCGGTTATATCGGTCAGCAAATCGATTTTTTCCCTTGTTTCCGCTAAAAGCCCCGATTTTGCGTCATTCACGCTCTGTTTTATTTCCGGCAGCCTTTTCAGCGCAGAACAAAGTGAACGAAGTTCCCTTGCATTTGCAGAACCGTAAACCACCCTCGT
>CACXDV010000012.1 GCA_902766585.1 uncultured Ruminococcus sp. | reverse complement strand
TTCCTGCTGAGGTGTGCTGTTTCTCAGATAGAACGGCAAATTATCCTGTGTATCGCTTGCAGTATTCGTTGAAGTACTCTGCGGGGCTGTGGCTTTCGGCTTATTTGACTTCATTTCCTGCTGAGGTGTGCTGTTTCTCAGGTAGAAAGGCAAATTATCCTGTGAATTGCTTTCAGGTTTGTTTTCAGACATATTTCTTACACTCCTTTGCTGTACATTTGATGAATCCACCCGCTGCGAATTATTGTTCCTCAGATAGAAGGGAAGCTCATTCTGCGGGCTGACATTTTTTCTTTCCGTGACAACGGCTTGATTATTCTGCAAATAAAACGGCAGCGCATTTTCCGATGCCGAGGGAGCCTTACTCTGCTCTGTTCCGCCGAACGATTTAAGCAGCGCTGACAGACCTCCGTTAAAGCCTGCTGCAGCAGCATAAAACCTCCATACATCCTTTCTGTACAGCTCGGCGGAAATGACAGCCTTCTCGAACTTAAAATCGCTCCCTTTTAAATCAAAGCTGATCTTCGGGAAATTGTCCTGTAAAACAGTGAAGCTGTGACCGGACATTTCTCTTATCATTCCCCCTCCCTCTACGGTAACGGTAAATACCAGCTTATCAATAAAAGAAGGAAGCCGTGAAAGCTCTATACTGAAAACAGCATTATTTCCCGACTGTTCTATAATGACTGCGCCTTCGGGTGATGATTTCTGATTGTAGAATATCATATACCTGTCATCAGACAGCTTCTGATCGCGGTCAACGCCAAAGCAGCAATAATCATATACAGCAGGTCCTGTTGTTTCCATTTTTATTGTTACCCGGCGGGATATATCAATATATTTATCAAGTCTGTCACGCATTCCGCGGGAAAAATACATTTTTGTTCCTCCTGGCAGTTCGGCTTTTTATTGTTCTGATAAAAATTTTATCACAAACACCGCTAAAATAAAACCAACACAATTCATAAAAAAAGCTTTCCTGTTTTATGCATATAAACAGAAGATTTTACATTTCAAACAAACAGGAGTAGGGGTATTTATAGTTTTATACAACAAAAAAGTCTACCCTTGCGGATAGACTCTTTGGTTTACAGTATTATTAATAGTGATATTTTTCAAAGAATGAGGGTACATATTTTCTGAGAGTAGGGATAATTCCGATCTTATTCGGAGTATGCGGAGGAAGCTGCCAGAAATCGTGAGCACAGTAAGGATTTCCTTCAATGATAACCGGTCCCTTTTCGGTTATTGCAACATCCCAGCCGACATAACGCACACGCGGTTCAACCATTGCTGCCTTCAGGCACATCTCAACAGCCTCCGGCACAAAGGGAAGCTGAAAGCCTGCGATCTTGACATGGGTATCCGGATGCTCCTCATAGATAATACCCTTAAGTGTATCTCCCGAATGAGCGGGATATTTCATTTTTCCGGTTTTGGGATCAACCGGTGAGAACAGACCGTTGTTGTCGAGGAAACGTCCGTTATAGCCCATCTTCTGCACAATATATACAAGATGCGGCTTGCCGTCGTCACCTATCAGCGTTATGATACGCATACAGTTGACAGCCTTCGGATACAATACATCCATCTGCGGATGCTGTATAACACATTCCTCTATATTATAGAAATTATGTGTCGTCAGATATTCATACAGAGCATCAAAGCTGTCAAAGGCTTCTGTATCGACCTTTTCGATACCCTTTCCGCACTCTGCGCTGCGGGGCTTGCAGAAAAGGTATTTCTTGCCCTTTACAAATTCCCTTACCGTTTCCTTGTCGGCAGTGTCGATACGGATAAAGTCACGTCCGATGAAATCCTTGAACAGGTCATTGAATTCGTCCTTGTTCTCAAACTTCTCAGCGACCTCCTGATCGTTCATATACATAATAAAATTCTTGTTCTTAAAGCGTGTAAGGTAGGTTCTCCTCTGCGCCCTGTTCAGATCGTAGAAGGCAAATATCTGATAGTCATAATAGCCTGCACCGTATTTGCGGGCACAGCTCATCATATCAAAAAAGATAGAAGCCGAACTTTTGGTGGTTTTCTTTTTTACATTCTTGATAGCGCCCTTCATTTTTTTGAAGGAGGCATTTTTAATTATTTTTCCGGCATATCCCATACTGCTTGCTCCTTTTTCAGTTGTTCTCCGCAAGTATATCCTTAATCGAATCCCTGATTATCTCAAGACCGCCCTTAAGCTCCTCCTCGCTGATAGTGAGCGGGGGCATGAGCTTTACAACGGAATTCTTTCTTCCTGCGCCCTCAATTATCATCTTTCTTTCAAAGCACTTTGCCTCGACCTTATCGGCAAGCCCCTGTACAGGGAATTTTTCAAAATCAATACCCCAGATAAGACCTATTCCTCTTGC
>CACXDV010000011.1 GCA_902766585.1 uncultured Ruminococcus sp. | reverse complement strand
CCCTTTGAAATCATAGATGTTTTACTGAATAGATAAATCAAAAGAAAAATATCTGTAAAAACGTATATCATCCAAATTCATTTGCTGTTTGCCTTTCTTTGATTTTCACTGATTTAACTACATCCTCTACCGCACCATCGTGATAAGATAACCATTTACTTACATACTTCATAAACCACGAAAGGTTATATAAATAAAAATACATTACGATAAAATCATTTGCACTATATCCTTCGTAAACACCTTTTGCAGTTTTAGTGATACTACCTTGTTTCATAGCTTTGTCCAATGCATCATAAAGCGCATCAGATGTATATTCTCCAAACTCATCAATTCGGTTTTCATCAAAGCTGATTTCAAATCTTCTCAAGCTCATAATCGTTCTCTCCTTAACTGTAATTTATATCAACTGTATCTGCTTTCGGAATCATGATCTGTCTTTATTATACATTACTTTCATTTAAAAGAAAAGTATATATTTTTTCTTATGTACATTTTATTGTACTTTTATATAAGGTCGTAATATTATGCTGCGTCAGGCAGATAAAACCGTATTTGCTGTTTTTACATATGTTTAAAAAATTTTTTACAAAAATTCATATTTTACTATATCTATTATTGAAGTAATTTGATATAATAATGTGGGGTTGGATATTTTTGTCGAAAAGGATGGTATTTATGAATTTATTTTACCTTTTAAAGCCAAAAGCAACGGTAACATACCTTAATAAAACAGATACAGTACGTCAGGGACTTGAAAAGCTCAGAGCAAACGGTTTCACTGCTATACCGGTAATAGATGATAACGGCGAATATATCGGAACGGTAAGCGAGGGAGATTTTCTTCGCCATATTATGGAATTCAGCAAAAACAGCGATAATTCGCTTGACAATTATAATATAATTGATATAGTTAATGAGGAACGCAACAGACCTGTTAAAAATAATGTAACTATGGACGATCTGCTGCTGAAGGTAATGGATCAGAATTTTGTCCCTGTTATTGATGACAGAAATACATTTATCGGTATCGTTACCAGAAAAGCGGTCATTCAATACTTCTATAATAAGGAAAAAAGAAAAAATGAAGGAAATATTTGATACTCATGCTCATTATGATGACAGCGCATTTGATGAGGACAGAGATGAACTGCTGAAAAGGCTTCTGTCGGAAAGCGTATGCGGAATAGTTAATCAGGGTACGAATGTTGAAAATTCCCGTTTCAGTCTTGAAATGGCGGAAAAATATGAAGGAATATATGCTGCTGTCGGTATTCATCCTGAATTGGTAAGTGAAAGCAGTATATCAGAGCTTGATGAGATAAGAAGGCTTGCATCTCACCCGAAGGCGGTTGCGATAGGCGAGATAGGACTTGATTACTATTATGATATACCGAAGGAGCTTCAGAATAAGGTTTTTTCGGCTCAGCTTGAGTTGGCTTCGGAGCTTTCAATGCCGGTGAATATACATGACAGGGAGGCTCACGGTGATACTATGACGTTTCTCAGAAAATACAGACCTAAGGGAATACTTCACTGCTTTTCCGGCAGCGCCGAAATGGCTGCCGAGGTCGTAAAGCTTGGAATGTATATAGGTATAGGCGGTGTTGTCACCTTTAAAAATGCAAGGAAAACAGTAGAGGTCGTAAGCACAATACCTCTTGATAGGCTCGTGCTTGAGACAGACTGTCCTTATCTTGCTCCTGTACCGTTCAGGGGAAAAAGAAATGATTCGTCGTATATAGATCATACTGCCGCAAGGATAGCTGAGATCAGAGGCGTTTCAAAGGAAGAAATACTGAAAATAACAAAGGAAAATGCGTGTAATGTATATAATGTAAGCTTATGAAATGGAGGGCTGATAATGAAGGCACTTATCACCGGTGCAAGCTCCGGTATCGGCAGAGATATTGCCAGACTGCTTGTATGCAGGGGATGGGATGTTATCCTTGTAGCAAGAAGAGCAGACAGGCTTATGGAGCTTAAAAAGGAACTTGGACCAAAGGCACAGTGTGTAAGATGCGATGTATCCCATAAGGATGAATGTCTTAAGCTTCATGAGGTGCTTATGAATCAGGATATAGAGATGCTGGTAAACTGTGCGGGCTTTGGGCTTTGCGGATTTTTTACCGAGACCTCTCTTGATAAGGAAATGGAAATGATAGATACCAATATCAGAGCAGTACATATCCTTACAAAGCTGTATCTGCAGGATTTTATGATGAAAAATAAGGGATATATACTGAACGTGGCATCTGTTGCAGGCTTCTTTTCCGGCCCGCTTATGGCAACCTATTATGCGACAAAAAATTATGTTGTAAGCCTTACGGGTGCGGTATATGAGGAGCTTAAGCGAAGGGGAAGCGATGTAAAGATAAGTGCATTCTGCCCGGGGCCTGTCGATACGGAATTTAATACGGTAGCTCATGTAAAATTCGCTTCCGCGCCGATAGACAGCAAAACAGCGGCTGCCTTGGCTGTGGATGGAGTTATGCGCGGCAAGCTGTACAATATTCCTACAGTGAAAATCAAATCACTTAAATTTATCAAAAGACTTGTTCCGGATAAAACGATAACCCATTTCTGCTATACCTTTCAGAAAAAGAAACGCTGATACTTTGATAAAAAACATTTATATAATGTATGCTTTTTTTAAATAAAAAGGAGGTTTAATATATGCTCAAAACAGAAAGAGTGGAGGTAATGAATCTCCATAATGCTATAAGAGGCGCAAGGAACCCGATGAACAGCTGGGCAAGGTCGGACAGCTTTTATAATGATAATGGTGAATTCGTCCTCGGACCGAATGACCTTGACTTAGCTAAAAGGCTCAGAATGGCAGGCAGTGACCACAGAAAATTTCTGAGACAGATTTTTGTAACAGTTGATATAACCGCGCCTTTGTATTGGTGGAAGGAATATGATACATATAAGGTAGCAACTGTTGCAAATTCGACAAGTACCATGCACAAGATAACCTCTGCTCCCTTTGATATAAGCCAGTTCAGCTGTGACAAAATGGATGAGGAGACACTGCAGCATATGCAGGCAGT
>CACXDV010000010.1 GCA_902766585.1 uncultured Ruminococcus sp. | reverse complement strand
GCTGTAAGCTTAACGGTTTCGCCTGTTTTTGCAGAGGTTTTGCTTATGGTGGAATTATTTGTGAAACCTGATGATGAACCTATTGTAAGATTAAAGGTCTTGCTCTTTACCGTTCCGTCAGAATCCTTGATAAGTACAGCGGCCTCATAGCTGCCTTCTGTGGAAAGACTGAAACTCTTTGTCGATGAAGTGACATTTGCCGAGCCGAGATATTTCCAGGAGGTCGTGCCGGTCTTTCTGTAGCGGTAGGTGTAGGTATAGGGAGCATTTCCGCCTGATGCCTTTGCTGTCAGCTTTACAGACTCGTTGGGTAAGGCTGAGGTTTTGCTGATAGTGGAGTTGTTTACAAGACCGCTTGGTACAGATGTGACATTAAGAGTAAAGCTCTTTGTATCATTGGAGGAGGTGTCATAGGCAATTACCTGCAGCTCATAGGTACCTGCTTCATCAGGAGTGAATACTGCTGATGTTGAAGAGGTCTTTGCCGTGCCGATATTTGTCCATGATGATGCGCCTGATTTTTTATATCTGTAGGTGAATTTATAGGGGGGATTTCCGTCAACAGCGCTTCCGTTTAGTGTAACGCTGCTGCCGAGCGCTATGGAGGTCTTGCTTATTGTTGAGGTATTGGCAAAGGGTTCGGAAGCGCCGGTATAGGTATAATAGTATATTACTTCCGTGACGCCTTCCTTGAAAATGCCCTCTGTGCTGCCGGATGATGATGAAAGAATATAGTCGTCAAAGGTCTTTGCATCAGTCCGGTAGGTGTTTGTGCCGTCCGCCATACCCTTTAAGGTATCTCTGCCGAGGATATTTCCCTTTGTATCCTGATATGTGACCTTGACTGTGCCTGTGGGATATACGTTTTTGTTCTTGACCCAGCATTCGCCGCTTACGGGATAGCCGTCCGGTCTGTCGCCGGAGGGATCCTGTGAGCCGGCGCCCTTGTTGTTTGCTATGAACAGGGCTGAATCAACACTTTCTACTGTTCCTGAATACCAGCCGCCTCCCTCGCTTGTCATAGCGGAGCCGGGCCATGAGCCTGTATGAAGTACAGCGGAATTGCCTGAGCCGGTATAAACATACATATAAACATTTGCCCATGAGGAAGAATTGTAATAATGGATCTTAAGTCCTGTCTCTTCCTTTTTTGTATACGATATAGTAACTTTTGACGGCGCTGCTTCAAAGGTGACGCTCTTTGAAAAGTCAGGAGTAAGATATCCGGTAAAGGACTTATCTGCCGTTACAGTTACCGAAGAACCGATAAGACCTGAAAGTGTCTTGTCCTCGGTAAGCTTTTCGCCTGTTTCAGCGTCAATATATTCAACCGTTACTGTGCCGTATTTTGAAGAATCCAGTTCATAGTAATAATTTACGGTGACAGGCTCCTTGGTGAATGTACCTGATGTATTGCCTGAATCAGAGAGAAGCTTGTAGCCGTTCTGTAAAAGGCTGCTGCTTGCTGAGGTCTGATATGACTTTCCGATATCACCCTTGAGTGTTTCGGTGCTGAGTACGGAGTTGTCTGTTTTGTTGATGTGGCGGACATTTACTGTTCCCTTGGCTGAAAGACTTGTGCTGTCAAAGCTTGTCTTATCGATAAGTACCATTGTCGAACGTGCGGGGACGGTAACTGTGCTGCCGGAGGTGCCGAGAGATTTTGTGCCTGCTGTGGTGCCGTCTGCAATGATGACCCACTGTGACGGGAGAGTTACTCCGTCATAGGTCATAAGCTTTACCTGCTTTGACGAGGAATTTGCATTATGTATAACTGCCGCAAAATTCCATTCGCCGGAGGGTGCGCCCTTATTGTACATTGTAAAGCCTACGACATTAGCCGGACAATTATCTCCCCATGAGAAATATATCGTTCAGTTGGAGGTATTTGTGGGATCGCGGAAGGGCGCATAAGCCTTTCTTATCTCAATAAGTCCCTTATAATAGGCAGCTACATCCGAGAAGGTTATCGTATTCTGCCATGTGAGCTGATTTACGGATGTGGGAGATTTGTAGCTGTTTTCATCTCCGCCCTTTGAACGCGCAAATTCCTCTCCTGCCTGGAAGAAGGACATACCCTGTGAGGTAAGGATAATACCTCCCGCCATTTTATTCATAGCTGCAAGGTCATCTCTTCTCTGCCCGTAGCCTGAGCCTCCATAGCAGGATTTTACCAGCTTATCATAGAGAGTATAGTTATCATGCGCCGAGGTGTAAGTAACTGTCTGCGAGGGCTGTTTAGACCATTTCTGATTTCCCATAGTGGTCGAATTTGCCTGGATACCGCCCTTGAGAGCAGTCTCAAAGCCTGGTGCGCCCTGAATGAAGCCCTTGTCTGCGGCATTGAAGCAGCTTCCCTTTATAGCGTCGCGTACCTTATCGTTAAAAGCAGCGACCTCTTCGGAAACAAGTCCCATATTGCCCTGTACTGCTGTCGGCTTGGGACAGGGTGTAGCCTCTGCTGTCCACGGTTCGCCGTAAAGGATTATCTGAGGATCTATTTTATCCATAGCCTCTCTTATTTTGTTCATGGTTTCGCAGTCATGTATTCCCATGAGGTCAAAACGGAAGCCGTCAAGATGATATTCCGTTGCCCAGTAGGTGAGAGAGTCTATCATAAATTTCTGGTACATAGCACGGTCACTTGCAGTTTCATTTCCGCATCCGGAAGCATTGGAGAGCTTTCCGGTGCTGCTTTGTCTGTAGTAGTAATCCGGTACCGTATAATTGAACCAGTCATTGATATTGGAGCTTCCGGCATAGGTGTGGTTATATACAACGTCCATTACAACGCCGATGCCCTTATTATGAAGCGACTGGACCATTCTTTTGAATTCGTTTACCCTTACATTTCCGTCATAGGGGTTAGTTGAATACGAACCCTCCGGCGTATTGTAGTTCATTGGATCATAGCCCCAGTTGAACTGGTCGGTGTTGAGCTTTGTTTCATCAACGCTGCCGTAGTCATATACGGGGAGAAGGTGGACATGGGTTATTCCGAGGTCTTCAAGGTAGTCAATGCCTGTGGGATGAACTCCGTCATTATTAACGGTAGTGCCTGTTTCGGTAAAGGCGAGGTATTTGCCCTTGTTTACCATGCCGGAATCGGAGGATGCCGAGAAGTCCCTCACATGAGCCTCCCATATTACAGCATCTGTCTGATTCGGACAGGATATTCTTTTGTCATTTTCCCAGCCTGCGGGATCCGTTGAATCAAGGTCTATTACCATACCTCTTTTACCGTTTACGCCGGTCGATTTTGCATAGATATCAACGGTTTCCCTTGTGGTGCCGTTGACGGTTACGAGGTAAGTGTAATAGGTTCCGGCAAGGTCTCCGGAGACGGTAACGCTCCATATTCCCTGAGACTGCTTTGTCATGGCTTTTGTTTCGATTACTCCTGCTCCGCTTTCGGAATCGCTTCCTGTTTTATAGCGCTTTAGCTTGACATCCGATGCTGTCGGCGCCCAGACCTTAAAGGTTGTCGAGCTTTTGGAATAGACAGCGCCAAGGTCATTTCCCGAGTAAGCGTACTGGTCGAGGGCAGACATTTCGCTGTAGCTGACAGCAAGTGAGCTTAGAGCTGTCAAGGATGACATTGCGGACAATGCTGTGAGTGATGACAGGACTATTGCTGCGGTTCTCTTGAGATTTCTGCGTAATTTTGCCATAAACCTTCCTTCTTTCTGAATAAATTTGGCATAAATGCCCTTATATACAGTTTAATACAATATGCATTGATTTTATTTCTATAATAGAATTATAGCTTCTTCAGGGCAGATATTTTACGGTTTTTTCCGGTGACCGGCAGAGCCGAAAAAATATCCTTTATGGCAAGCTTTGGATATCAATAAGTCGATAATGGAAAAATGCCCCAAAAAATCGTCCGTAAATGTTATTTTTAGGACAATATTATGATTTTGGTATTGCAAAAAAGGGACAGAGATAGTATAATACAAAAGAAAGGGACTTTTTGTGCGTATATGCCGGATAAGCTCCCGAGAATAAATTATAAAGGAGATGCTTGAAAATGGGTATTGTTAGAGCAGTCGTTGACTCAGTCGGCGGAGGTCTTGCTGATACCTGGCTGGAGGTCATTGAGCCAAGTGATATGAGTACTACGACCGTATTGTGCCCCGGTGTTTCAAAGGGACGTAATGACAGACGCAATAATAATACAAAGGGAAGCGCAAACAGCGTTTCAAACGGTTCTATCATCCATGTTTATGACGGACAGATGATGCTTATTATTGACGGTGGTGCTGTTGTTGACTATTCAGCAGAGCCGGGTTATTTTGAGGTAAAGAATTCCTCACTTCCGTCACTGTTCAACGGTCAGTTCGGTGATTCCATAAAGGAGACCTTCAACAGAGTGCGCTTCGGCGGTATCACACCGACATCACAGCGTGTAGTATACCTTAACCTTAAGCCGATGGAGGGTATAAAGTTCGGTACTCAGGAGCCTGTAAGCTATTATGATCCGAACTATGATATTGATGTAAATGTAAGAGCCTTCGGTAAATTCTCAGTTGAGATCGTGGATCCTATCAAATTCTTTAAGACGATTATTCCTACATCAGACGTTACGAATATGCGTCCTGTTGATATGGAGTCTCTTATCTCACAGAGATACGATCAGGAGGTCATCACAGCTCTTGCTCCTGCACTTTCACAGCTTTCAATGCAGGGTGTTCGTATTTCTCAGGTAGTAGGTCATACAAAGGAGCTTTGTGACGCTCTTAAGGAAAACCTTAAGGATTCATGGGTAGAGGAAAGAGGTATCCAGCTTAAGCAGGTTGGCATCACTATCAATCTTGATCCCGAGACCAAGGAGCTTCTTAAGCAGAGAAGTCAGGTCGCTATGTTCAACAGACCTGACCTCAGAGAGACAATGGTTCAGCAGAATATCTCTCAGGGTATCAGAGATGCAGGTTCAAATCCCGGCGGTGCAGGAAATGCTATGTTCGGTATCGGCATGATGATGAACGGCAGCCAGGGCTTTATGAATACCGCTTCAAATAACAATATGCAGCAGATGCAGCAGCAGATGCAGCAGCAGCAAATGCAGCAGCAGGCAGCACAGGCTCCCGCAGCAGGCGGCTGGACCTGCTCATGCGGCAAGGCAGGCAATACGGGCAAATTCTGTGCAGAGTGCGGAAAGCCGAAGCCCGCTGATTCCGGAAGCTGGAAATGTGCTTGCGGCGCTGCAAATACAGGCAAATTCTGTGCAGAGTGCGGAAAGCCGAAGCCGGCAAACAGAAAGATAAAGTGCGATAAATGCGGATATGAGCCGGATATGAGCAAGCCTATCCCGAAATTCTGTCCCGAGTGCGGAGATCCTATCAACGAATCAGATTTTGTATAATTACGGAAAAGCCGGGTTCCGATCCTGAAAGCTTCGGAACCCGTAATTCCTTTAACTGAAAAGAGGTGGACGGCAGGTCCGATAATATGGAAACGATTGCTTATAAATGTATTAACTGCGGCGGTCCTCTGGAGTATAATGCTGCAAAACAGAAATTTGCCTGCGAGTATTGCAGAAGCGAATTTACCGAGGAGCAGCTTCGTCAGCATTTCGGAAACCTTGATGAAAATCTTAGTGAAGCTGTTCGTTCTGAGGAGCAGACAGAGCAGGAAAGAGAATACGGCGCTGCCCTGTTTACCTGTCAGAGCTGCGGTGCGGAGGTGATTGCCGAAACAGGAAATACTGCGGCGACCTTCTGCGTATACTGTCACAGTCCGGTCGTTCTTTCAAACAGGCTCACAGGTCAGTTCAAGCCTGATAAGGTAATACCCTTTAAGATATCAGACCAGGAGGCTAAGGACAAATTCAGACAATTCTGCGGAAAGAAGCTGTTTCTTCCGAAGGATTTTATATCGGCATCCCAGCTTGATATGATGAAGGGCGTATATTATCCCTACTGGCTTATAGATTCGCTCAAAGACGGCGGTATTTCCGGCAGAGGCGAAAAGGTACGCCGCTGGAAGGACGATGACTACGAGTATAAGGAAACTAAAACATACAGGGTAGTGCGCGAGGGCAAGATAGATTTCAGGGGCTATCCCCATACTGCTATTGATGATAATAACAAAAAGGCTCTTAAATATGTCAATCCCTTTAATGACGAGGAGTTCCGTCCCTTTACAATGGCATATCTTTCAGGCTTTTTAGCAGAGAAAAGAGATATTGAGAGAGATCAGATACAGTCCGAGGTGGATAATGAGCTTAAGGACTATGCCAGGAAGATATATGAGGATACCGTTAATGATTACGATTCCTTTCATCTTGATGATATATACCTCAGTACTCTTAATGAAAAATGGGAATATGCGCTCATGCCTGTGTGGCTGATGACCTTTAAGTATAATGATAAGAGTTATCTTTATGCGATGAACGGTCAGACGGGAAAGAACTATGGTGAGCTTCCCGTATCAAAGGCAAAGCTTGCGGTTTTCGGGGCATTAATGTTCCTGTTATCCTCTGCTGTCACATTCTTCCTGATGGGAGGTGCTTCTCTCCTATGAAAAAGAAGCT
>CACXDV010000009.1 GCA_902766585.1 uncultured Ruminococcus sp. | reverse complement strand
TGATAACCACATTCAGCAGGGAAATGTTCTGGACATTGATGTTAAGAGGATTCTTATCAAGCGCTGCCTTGATATGAATGATCGTGAACTCAGAAATATAATTGCAGGACTCGGCGGAAGAATGAATGGTGTTCCCCGTGAAGACGGCTTCATTATTACTGTAGCAAGTGAGGTAATGGCTATTCTCTGTCTTTCTTCTGATGTTGATGATCTTAAAGAAAGACTTGGCAAGATCCTTATTGCTTATACAAGAGGCGGAGAGCCTGTTTATGCAAGGGATATCAAGGCTAACGGAGCAATGGCTGCTTTGCTTAAGGATGCAATCAAGCCGAATCTCGTTCAGACTCTTGAAGGTACTCCTGCGCTTATGCACGGCGGTCCTTTCGCAAATATCGCGCATGGATGCAATTCTGTACGCGCAACAAAGCTTGCACTTAAGCTTGCAGATTACTGTGTTACAGAAGCAGGCTTCGGCTCGGACCTCGGCGCGGAAAAATTCTTTGATATAAAATGCCGCAAGGCAGGATTTAAGCCTTCTGCAGTTGTAATCGTTGCAACAGTAAGGGCACTTAAATATAATGGCGGCGTTCCCAGAGCTGAGCTTTCAAATGAGAACCTTGATGCTCTGAAAAAGGGTATAGTTAATCTTGGTGTTCATATTTCAAATATGCAGAAATTCGGTATACCCACCGTTGTTGCCATTAACCGTTTTGGAACGGATACTGATGCGGAGCTTAATTATATAGAAGAATACTGTACCTCTATGGGCGCAGATTTTGCAATGTCCGAGGTATTTGCCAAGGGCGGAAACGGCGGTATTGCTCTTGCTGAAAAGGTTGTTGCCGCTACTGAAAAAAGTTCTGATTTCAGGTTAATTTATCCCGATGAGATGTCAACAAAAGAAAAGATACTTGCAGTTGCGCAGAATATCTACGGCGCAGACGGTGTTGTATATACCACACAGGCTTTAAAGGCTCTTGCAGATATTGAAAAGCTTAATGTATCAGAGCTTCCTATCTGTGTAGCAAAAACGCAGTACTCACTTTCGGATGATCCTTCACTTCTCGGAAAGCCAGAAAATTTCAATATCACAGTAAGAGATATTCGTCTGTCAAACGGTGCAGGTTTTATAGTTGTATATACAGGTGATATTATGACTATGCCCGGTCTTCCGAAGGTACCTGCTGCTGAAAAAATAGATGTAGATTCAACGGGAAAGATAACAGGCTTGTTCTGAGGAAAAGAGGAATTGTTTTTGCAAAGGTTTATTACTCATTCACCCGAGGAAACCGAGGCTCTTGCCGAAAGGCTTTCAGATAAGCTTAATGGAAATGAAGTTATTGCCATGTTTGGCGGTCTTGGGGCTGGAAAAACAGCATTTACAAGAGGACTTGCAAGGGGACTTGATATAGATGACGGTGTTTCCAGTCCGACCTTTGCCCTTGTTAATGAATACAGCGGAAAGTATACTGTATATCATTTAGATATGTATAGGGTAAAAAGCTGGGATGACCTTTATTCCACAGGCTTTTTTGATTATCTTGACAACGGTATTCTCGTGATAGAGTGGAGTGAAAATATAGAAGAGTTTCTCCCTGAAGAGCTGATTAAAATTAAGTTCGGTGTTATCGGAGAAAACGACAGGGAGATAGATATTGAGGGGGCGGATGAGCTGTGAAAATACTTGCAATAGATACAACTGCATCACCTGTTTCTGCTGCCCTTCTGATTGACGGGAAGCTGATGGGAGAGTTCTATCTTAATATCAAAACTACGCACAGCCAGACGCTGATGCCTATTGTTTCATCACTGCTGTCATCAACCGGTACTGAAATTAAAGATATTGATGTTTTTGCCGTCAATGCCGGTCCCGGTTCATTTACAGGCGTAAGGATAGGCGCTGCATCAGTCAAAGGTATGGCAATGCCTGAGAATAAGCCCTGTGCTCAGGTTTCTACACTGGAAGCAATGGCTTATTCTATGCCGTACATGGATGGTATCGTGTGCGCTGTTATGGACGCAAGGTGCAGTCAGGTATATAATGCGCTTTTTCGTATCAATGGCGGTAATATTGAAAGAATAACAGAAGACAGGGCGCTGAGTATCAATGAATTGTCAGAGGAACTTAAAAGTATCGGAGATACAATATATCTGACAGGCGATGGCGCCGAGATATGCTATAATGTCTTTAAAGATTCAGTTTCGGGAGTAATACTTACGCCTGAAAATATACGTTTTCAGCATGCTTACGGAACAGCGAGGGCGGCTGAAAAAATGATAGGGGAGGAAAAGCTTTGTTCTCCGGATAGTCTGATGCCTATATATCTCAGACTTCCGCAGGCACAAAGGGAGCTTAATGCCAGATTGAAAAAAGGAGAAGAAATAAAATGAAAATTGCGCTTGGAGCAGATCATGGAGCGTATGAGCTAAAGGAAGCAGTCAAGAAGCATCTTGAAGAAAAAGGAATTGAATATAAGGATTTCGGATGCTTTTCAAAGGAATCCGTAGATTATCCTATCTATGCATCAATGGCTGCAAATGCTGTGGCTGATAAGGAATGTGATTTTGGTATTCTTTGCTGTACAACAGGTCTTGGAGTATCAATGGCAGCAAATAAGGTCAAGGGTATCAGGGCAGCGGTATGTACAAATGAAATGCTTGCAGAAATGACACGCCGTCATAATAATGCAAATGTTATCTGTATGGGACAGAAGGTTGTTTCAGAAGAGCTTGCATTAAAAATGGTAGATATTTTTCTGTCAACAGGGTTTGATGGCGGTCGCCATGAAAGAAGAGTAGCGCTTCTTACAGATATAGAAAATGGTAAAAAACTCAGTAATTGAATAATATCAGAAAAATGCCGTCCGTATTCAGTAATTGAACGGACGGCAAGTTTTTATTTATCTGTTATACAGAGAAATGATCAGCAGCCGCAACCGCAGTTGTTGTCATTACATCCGCAGCCACAGCCGTTGTTTCCGCCGCAGCCGCCGCAGCAGCAAAGAATGATGATAAGAAGAATGATCCAACCGCAGCCGCCGTTTCCGCCAAATACATTGTTGTTACACATAATGATTTCCTCCTTATAATTCTTCTGAAAAGCAGATTTTCTGTATCAAGCCTTTCAGAAGTGCTTACATTACATAATACGCTGTAATATCTGATTGGTTACAATGAAATAGTTTCTTTATTCTTAATTTTTAACTTGACATATTTATATCAGAATGCTAAAATGAAAATGGTTTTCAAATTGGTAAAGGAGTGATTATCATAAAATGAATCGGAACAGCAGCTATAAAACCAGACAGCGCAGCGCGATATTGGATTTTTTGATTGAAAACAAGGATAACCATGTTACGGTCAACAGTATTTCCGATTATCTTGAGCAGGTTGGTACTCATGTCGGCATTACAACAATTTATCGCCACCTCGATAAGCTTCTTGAACAGGGACTGGTGAGAAAATATACGATTGACGGAACAACATCTGCCTGTTATCAGTATGCGAATACCGATGAAAAATGTCATCAGCATTTTCATTTGAAATGTGAAAGATGCGGAAAGCTGATACATCTTAATTGCAGCCATATCAACGAGATATGTGAGCATATTTATGATGACCACGGCTTTACAGTCAATTTGTACAGAACTGTATTTTACGGCATTTGCAGCGAATGCTCAGAAAGCCTTATGAACACGGAGGAAAAACAAGAATGAAAACGAAAAAAATAATTGCACTGATACTTGCAGTGCTTTGTGCAGTATTGTGTTTTACTGCATGCGGAACACCTAAGGAAGAAAAATCAGACGGAAAAATTAAGGTAGTTACTACAATTTTCCCGCCGTATGATTATACAAGACAAATAGGCAAGGATAATGTCGATGTTTCAATGCTTTTAAAGCCCGGAATGGAAAGCCATAATTTTGATCCGACACCACAGGATATAATTAAGATACAGGAGGCTGATCTGTTTATTTATGTTGGCGGAGAGTCTGATGCATGGGTAAAGGATATACTTGAATCCGGAGATAAAAAGCCGCAGAAATCTTTAGCAATCATGGATGTTGTTGAAAAGGTTGCAGAAGAAACAGTTGAAGGAATGACTGCCGAAAAGGAAGAAAGGGAAGAGGACAGTGATGAAATCGAGTATGATGAGCATGTCTGGACTTCTCCCAAAAATGCAGAAATAATAGCAAATTCAATTATGAAAGCTCTTTGCGAAATAGATCATAAAAACAAGGACGACTATACCAAAGCCGGAAATGATTATTCCTTACAGCTTAAGGAGCTTGATAAGGCATACAAAGAAGTTGTTGACAATGCAAAGCTGCATACAATAATATTTGCTGACCGATTCCCGTTCAGGTATCTTGCAGATGAATTCGGACTCAGTTATTTTGCTGCATTTCCGGGTTGTTCCGCTGAGACAGAACCCAGTGCGGCGACAGTTTCATTCCTTATTGATAAGGTCAAGGAAATGAAAATACCTGTTGTATTTACTATAGAATTCTCAAACGGCAAGATTGCTGATACTATTTGTGAAGCAACAGGAGCAAAGAGACTTGAAATGCATTCATGTCATAATTTATCAAGTGAAATGTTTGAAAGCGGAGAAACCTATATTTCACTGATGAAGAAAAACCTTAATAACCTTAAGGAGGCATTATCCTGAATGGAAGAGCTTATCAGATGTGAAAATGTATCCTTTTCCTATGAAAACACAGGTGTTATAAAAAATCTGAGTTTTACTCTCAACAGCGGAGATTATCTTTGTATTGTGGGAGAAAACGGTTCTGGAAAAAGTACTCTTACAAAAGGACTACTGGGATTAAAGCAGCCTGCTGCAGGAAAAATTATAAGATGTAACGGCTTGAAGTCAAACGAAATAGGATATCTCCCGCAGCAAACACCTGCTCAGAAGGATTTTCCTGCAAGCGTATATGAGGTCGTGCTTTCCGGAAGACTTAACAGCCGTGGCTTCCGTCCTTTTTATTCAAAAGAAGATAAGCAGATAGCAAGAGATAATATACACAGACTGGGAATAGATGATCTTGTGAAAAGAAGCTATCGTGATCTTTCCGGAGGGCAGCAGCAGAGGGTTCTGCTTGCAAGGGCATTATGCTCTGGAAAAAGACTGCTTTTTCTTGATGAACCTGTAACAGGGCTTGATCCTATAGTTACCGAAGAAATGTACAGACTTATTCTGGATCTTAACAAAAAGGAACAAATAACTATTATTATGGTTTCACATGACATTAAATCTGCAGTGCGATATGCCACTCATATTCTTCATCTGAATTATGATAAAAGCTTTTTCGGT
>CACXDV010000008.1 GCA_902766585.1 uncultured Ruminococcus sp. | reverse complement strand
TGTACGAGTAAAATCAAATGGAAGGGTTATTAATCGAGATTTATATTTTCATAAAGGAATGACGTGGTCTACAATCTCATCAGGTTTATTTTCTATGCGTTATGTACCTAATGGCTTTATATTTGAAACAAAAGGAGCAATGTGTTTTTCCGAGGATGATTCAATATTCTTTCTTTTAGGATTATATAATACAAGGGTTATACAAGAATGTTTAAAAATTGTTTCACCTACGCTTGATTATCATGAAGGACCACTTGGAAGAACTCCTGTTCTTTTCCCTAATGATAGTGGGCTAAAAGAAAAAATTGATGCCATTGTAGAAGAAAACATATCCCTGAGCAAAGCCGACTGGGACAGCTTTGAAACGAGCTGGGATTTTGAAATACATCCATTGCTCAGATATGCAAGATTTAGTCCGCGGAGATTAAGACAGGAAGAAAACAACGGATACATAGTGCTTGATAATACGATTGAAAAAGCTTTTAATGAATGGAAAAGAGTTTGCGATGACCGTTTCAACAAACTGAAAGCCAACGAAGAAGAACTGAACCGCATATTCATAGACATATACGGCTTGCAGGACGAGCTGACACCCGAAGTGGAGGACAAGGATGTTACTGTTCGCAAAGCTGACCTGACAAGAGAGATAAAAAGCCTGATTAGCTATGCTGTGGGCTGTATGTTCGGCAGATACAGCCTTGATGTTGACGGCTTGGCCTATGCAGGAGGAGAATGGGACAGTACAAAATACAAAACCTTTGAAGCTGACAAGGATGCGATAATACCTATCTGTGATGACGAGTATTTTGATGATGATATTGTTGGCCGGTTTGTCGAGTTTATAAAGGTCGTTTATGGTGAGGATACCCTTGAAGAAAACCTTGGATTTATCGCATCTGCTCTTGGTGGAAAGGGAACACCCCGTCAGGTAATAAGAAACTACTTTATAAAGGATTTCTATAAGGATCACTGCAATATTTATCAGAAACGTCCTATTTATTGGTTGTTTGACAGCGGAAAGAATAACGGTTTCAAATGCCTTATATATCTGCATCGTTATAAGCCCGATACTATTGCCCGTATCCGTACCGATTATGTACATGAACAGCAAAGCAGATATCGTACAGCTATTGACGATCTTGAAAACCGAAAGGAAAAAGCATCCGCAAGTGATAAAGTCAGACTTTCAAAGCAGCTTTCCGCACTTCGTGATCAGGCTGAGGAACTCAGACAGTATGAAGAAAAGATTCATCACCTGGCAGATCAGATGATAAGTATTGATCTTGATGACGGTGTAAAGAAAAACTATGAGCTGTTCAGCGATGTTCTTGCGAAAATAAAGTAAGGAGACAGTAAAAATGGCTGAAGTCGATTTAGAAAAAACACAACAGGAACTGATGCAGAGGTTTGCTGCTCCGTTGCCGGAATTCTATCAAAGACGTATCATATTCTGGTACGACCCTGACAAATCGTTTGAAGATCAGGTGGGGGAGCTTGTTCTTGGCGGTGTAAAGATACTTATTCTTACCGGAAGTAATACCTTTGCGGCCAAAAAGCTGCTGTGCGAAGATGATCTTACATCCGATTATCTTGTTTACGATCCTCGAAGCTTTTCCTCAGATGATGATAACTGGCTTATAAATGTGCAGCTTTACAGCGAAGAGTATCGGACAGATCAGGTATCTATGTGGATAGACCAGATGGAACTTCCCGCAACACCGATCATAAGAAATCAGATAAAATACTATCGAAAGTTCTTTAATAATCAGGAACGTAGAAAGGCATTTAAAAATCTGAAAGGTGATATTACAACTGCAACACAGATGCAGCTTGGAATTATGGCAGTCTTATCCGGCTGTGATGATTTACGGCCGGATATGATAATAAAATCTGTCATAAAGGCAGGTCTTGATCAGGAAGAAAACCCTGTTTATCAAAGCTTTGTTACTTACGGAGCAGATAAATCCTTCTGGATGATGATATCTCAGGGAATAGGTTATCATGATGAAGATAATGCTTCTATCAGCGA
>CACXDV010000007.1 GCA_902766585.1 uncultured Ruminococcus sp. | reverse complement strand
TGTTTTCCGTAAAGTGTTTTCAGAAGAGCGTCATCGCCGTTTATAAACAGGACATCATCCTTTCCGAAATGCTTGGTTATCTTGAATTTTTCGGACATTATGTTTTCCTGAGTTTTGAGATTTTCGATATGAGCCATGCCTATGTTTGTCATTACTGCCATATTGGGATGAGCGACATCGCAAAGCCTGTCCATTTCTCCGAATTCGGACATACCCATTTCTATAACGGCAGCCTCGTTTTCAGGTTTTATATCAAACATGGTGCAGGGCATACCGATCTGACTGTTTTTGTTGCCCTGAGTTTTCATAACATTAAATCCGCCTGACAGAGCTGCTGCTATCATTTCCTTTGTACTTGTCTTGCCGACGCTTCCCGTAACGCCGATAAAATGCAGATTTGGGAACTGTGCCCTGTGCCATGCGGCAAGCCTTTGCAGAGCGGCAAGGGTGTTTTCCACCTTGATAAGAGGCTTGCTTCCTCCGAATGTATCATCATACATTGTTAGTGAAGTGGCTCCGTTTTTAAGACACTGGGGTATGAATTTATGAGCATCGACCTTTTCACCGACTATCGGCACGAAAAGGGAGCCTGCTCCGACAGCGCGGCTGTCATACCGGACATTGTCAACAATGGTATCGGGATCGCCGCAAAGAAGCTTTCCTCCCGTTATTTCTGCAATTTTTCCAACCTTTAGTGAGATCATAAATAATTACTCCTTGTTTTTCAGGTCTGCAAGAATACCGGCGATCACCTCGCGCTCGTCATAGTGAGTCTTGCTTCCCAGCTTATCCATATAATCCTCATGTCCCTTTCCGGCAAGGACGATTATATCGCCCTCCTCGGCATTTTCTATACAGTATTTAATAGCCTCTGTCCTGTCGGGGATCTTGATATAGGCTCCGTTTGTGCGTTTGACGCCGACCTCTATATCTGCAAGTATATCCTCGACCTTTTCAAAGCGGGAATTGTCCTCTGTTATTACGGAAAGATCTGAAAGCCTTCCGGATATCTCGCCCATTTCAAAGCGTCTGTCACGGGGACGGTTTCCTCCGGCTCCGAACAGTGTGATAAGTCTGTGAGGCTTATATTCTCTCAGTGTGGTAAGAACATTTTCCATGCTGACGGCATTGTGAGCATAATCAATAAGAAGCGTATAATTATCCGGTACGGGAACGCTTTCCACACGTCCCTTGACCTTGACCTCGTTCAGTCCCTCATATATTGTTTCGGTACTGAGATCAAAATGTCTGCATACGGCGATAGCGGCAAGGGCATTGTGTACGGTGAACATTCCGGGGATAGCAACATCAGTTTCCATTGACAGTTTTCCGCTGACGGTGAAATGCACTCCGAGATAGCCGGGACGTGAGATGAGCCTTGCATCTGATGCAGCAAGGTCAGCCTCACTGCTGCAGCCGTAGGTCTCAATTGCACAGGTATGATCCTCAAGCATATCCTTCCATGCGGGATCGTCAATATTCATAATGCCTGTCATGCATTGTCTGAAAAGAAGTGATTTACAATGCCTGTAATCCTCCATATCAGGATGCTCAACGCCGCCGATATGGTCATGAGAGAAGTTTGTAAAAATGCCGTAATCAAAGATGAAGCCGTCTGTGCGGTGCCATTTTATGCCCAGTGAGGATGCCTCCATGACACAGCATTTGCAGCCCTCATCTATCATCTGACGCATAGCCCTCTGTATCTCATAAGATTCGGGGGTAGTATTATTTGTCTTTATAAGCTTATCTCCGATAATAATTCCAAGGGTGCCGATAACTCCTGTTTTGATATTGCCCTTTTCGAGTATCGAGCGTATCATTGAGGCTGTTGTGGTCTTTCCCTTTGTGCCTGTAATGCCTATAGTGGTAAGGGTATCGGCGGGATTGCCGAAATACTCCGCCGCCATGAAAGCAAGAGCCTTTCTCGTATCGTCTACCATGATAACGGCAGCGCCGCTGATATCGGCCGGCTTGCTTACAACAACGGCAGCGGCGCCGTTCTTTACAGCATCCGCCGCATATTTGTGTCCGTCTGCTGCAGAGCCGACAAGACAAACGAATACGCAGTCCTTGATGACCTTGCGTGAATCGTAGATAACATCCGATATTTCTATATCTATGCTTCCGCTGACAAGCTTATAGTTGAGTCTTGTAAGAAGTTCTTCAAGTTTCATGGCGGTTACTCCTTTTCAGGCAAATTTTGTTGTTATCAGAAGGAATCCTTGTCGTAAAGATACTGGAAGAAATCCGCATAATCTGTGCGGTGCTCAGAGGTAAACTGAATAGCGTCTCTGGGATGCTGATTAAGTCTGCCTGTGAGAAGGTAGGGTACATCATAGCCCCAGA
>CACXDV010000006.1 GCA_902766585.1 uncultured Ruminococcus sp. | reverse complement strand
TGTTGGCTGTGTTGGCTGTGTTGGCGGTGTTGGTGGCGTTGGCGGCGTACTGCTATTCTGATTACCGCGCCTCATATTGGATACAACATAATCTTTACCTAACTTGGAAAGGGAAAACTTAACATTGATCGGATCAAACTTTTTGCTTGAAATTTTTTTGACCTGGTTCTGTAAAGATATATCTTTAATATCATTTATCTCAAAAGGATATTCTATGCCGTTTTCACTTTTGACTATACCCCTCGCTTCAAAAAAATTATATTTAATTATTTTTCCTGTTTGTTCGGTGTTATCATCAATATTAGTCGGAATGTCTCTTGCGGGCTGTTCGGTATTATCATCTTTAATATTAGTCGGAATGTCTTTTACGGGTTGTTCGGTATCTTTCTTAACAGGAAGTTTTGAGAAAAATTCCTTTATTTTATTCCCGATATTATTCAGAGTGTAATGTTGTTTTAGTATTGTTAAAAGACTATTATTGTCATACTGCACAGTATCATCATTAACAAAGTTTCTGCTCAATGCTCTGAGTATTTCTGAGACTCTTGCTTTAACCTCTTCTGACTTTGAGTTTGCAAGAACATATTCTATACCCGAAACATCTTTTGCGGCAGCAGAAGATCTCTTCATTGCCTCTGATGCTTCAGACAGATCATCAGGCTGATCCGACAGCAGATATGCAGCAGAAAAAACTGCTGCTAACGAATAAAGAGCTGGTTCTTTATCCGATCCTTGACAGGCTGTCCGATAAGCGTCCTGAAAGCTTAAGGCGTAGAAAAATGCTTTTGAAGCGCCGCTGTATTCTTGATGAAATAATAGAATATTAGCTAAAAGCAAATTAGCTCGAGGATTATAACTCCACTTATTATCATTGATAATTTTTTGTATAAGCTGTATAGCTTCATTGTATTTTGACTCTTCGTGGCTGCTCAGATAGTTTTGAAATTTGTTATAAGCCTGATCAAAGGCATTTTTTTCATCCTTTTCCATAGCCTTGTATGCCTGTGCAATAGAAGATTTATCAGCGGACACGCTTTTTATCTCCATCGTAGAAGGCACTTCTGTTCTGACGGGCACGATTTCCTGAATAATGCCGGTCTGTTTGCTGTAATCGTCTATCATTCCTATCTGATCATACCTGATCGTTGCAACAGACGATATTTGGATGGAAAGCGATTCCTTTCCATCATTTTCGAGAATGATCCCTTCAATGCTTTGCCCTGAACGATTGGTCAATCGGATGTGACTTCCGGGTATAAGCTCTGAAAGATTTTTTTCAAATAAACTCATAACATTTACCTCCTGAAGAATTAGGTTTATTATAGTGTGAACTATACACTTTTATTATATAACACATACTATTTTATTTCAACAAATTATTGTATTTTTTTACACTTAGTTTCAAACAAATAAATATTAATTGGGAGTGTACCAATATAAATGAGTCGTATGATAAAAGAAAAAAGCAATTAAAAAGAATTGCACAAAGTTTAAGCTGATCTGCAATGAGTCAACTGCTTGCATATTCTACGGTTTCTTGCAATGTGTCCTTTCGATCCACAGATGTGATATAAAAATGAAAGCTCCTATGGTTTTACGCCACGGGAGCTTTGACATTTTATGATTGTTTAGTTGAGTTAAGCATATACTGTCAGCGCGGAATAGAAATCACCGCAAAACAGGGAAGCTGTTAGCAGTAAAAGTAATATCATTCTCAGGCATTACGGTGTCAGGAACAGGTTCACGAAGCTCTTTTTTGCAAAGCAGTTCCATTCATGGTTTTTTTCAGCTGATCCAGAGTAACGCCATATTTTTCGGCAATATCCCTTGCATAGCTTACTCCATCAGGAGGAGCAATATAAACCTTATAATTTCTCTGTCCTTCGCTGATACCTGTGATAAGAGATGCTGCCTTAAGCGTACCTTCTGTGGAATTGATCTCATCAAGGTTCATTGCAAGCTCATGCATATGTGTATTGAATATTGTTCTCGCACCCATGATACGCAGTGCCTGCAAAACATCCTTAGCAATATAGAGTCCCTCGGTAAATGATGTAGAAGCAAGTGGCTCATTGAAAAGCAAAAGGCTTTGATCAGTTGCATCGCAAAAAATACGGTTTATTCTTTCGGATTCCTCACAAAGTCTGCCAAGATTTATTGTCTTGTTTTCATCAGCAGGGAAATGGGTAAAAATATTATCGCAGGGGATAGGTCTTGCGCGCCGTTTTGCCGCTTACTGAGTTTTACGGATTCAGGTTTTATATAGACTTGCGTTCTTCTTTGCTGATTGCCAATAAATGTTCAGCATAGCTTATCGGGAACCGATTTGCTAAAGAACATTTCTTTCCTCTGCCGTGAAAATCGGAGGCTGCACTTTCAAATAACCCGTAATTGCTTGCATAGGCTTTGAGTTGTTCTCTCTGTTCGGAGGAATAGGTCGAATAAAGCGTTTCCATCGCCATACCGCCAAATTTCTTGAAATCCTGAATCAATCTGACGACCTGCTCTTCCGAAAGATAATAGCTGTACGGGTGACAAAGCACGGGAATACCTCCTGCATTTCTTATCTCGATGACCGCAGTATCAAGCGGAATATATTTGCTGATATCGGGTTTGACATAGGCTTTGCGTTGACCGAAATCTCCGAAAAACTTATCAAAAGCTTCATAAACATCTCCGACCATATCAAGGCTGACGAGCTTTCTGGCGATAGCCATTCTGCCTATAAGTTCCTGCTTCATTTCATATCGGAGGTCATCGTATGTAAAATCAGCTTCAAGTCCTGTTTCACGGAGTTTATGTATAATACTGTTGACATATTGTTTATTATCAAAACGATTACGTCTGAGTATACTGACAAAATGCTCCGTATTATCGAAGTCAAGTGCGACAATATGTATTTCTCTCTCCTCACCGGTATCGGGGACTATATAGCAGGCAGAGACTTCCGATCCGTTGATCAGCTTTATGTCGGGGTGTTTTGCTTGTAACTCGTCCATATCGCCAAACTCGATATTATGATCAGTAATGCTGAGTACTCCTATATGATTCTTTTTGGCTTCTTCAATAACTTCGGCTCTTGTAAGTTCACCGTCACTTTTGGCACTATGCGTATGAAGGTCACAGTATTGTTTCTTGTTTTCCATAAGATCTCTCCTTATCAGAGCGGCTCAGCGCATTGAATTGCTGAGCCGCATATCATTTATCACTAAAAATTATTTACTTCAAACTTGTATGTGTAATTGTTGTGTGTTTGTATTCGTACATTCTCATTAGTTTTAGTCCGGTATTCATTATTCGATGTACATTGGAATCACCCCTTTTCTTTGTGCAATCATTATATCACAACATCCGGGAATTTCAATGAAAATTAAAATACATTTCAGGGAAATTCAGATGCAAAATCATAATTATCTTTTTCTAAATAAAAATAATCTGAAATATTAGAAAATGTATCGTTTTCAACCATGCTTGGAATCTTGTCTTTCAGAAGATATCCCGGTTTAGCATATTTTTCTGAATGCGAAGGTGAAAATTTAAGATCAATAAGCAATCTTTACTCCTCTATAATATAGTTTACAGTGTTCGATGATAAATCTGATTCAATAGCATTGAAAAATAATAAAGCATCTCTTTTTCCCTTTTCGTTAAAAAGGATTGGTAAATCATTGTCCGCCGTTCCGGTGAGTCCTGCCCAGGATCAGCAATAGACAAAAAGGAATGGCGGCTAATGAACCCCGACAGATCACGGTACCGAAATGGTGTTATGCTCTGCCGGGGCTTAATATTTAAGTATCGCTTATCATTTTTTTCAGTTCTTCGTATAACTCAAAAGTTAAGCTGCGTGATGATATATCAAACTCATGTCCCGATATGGTGACGGAGGTGTCAGGCTTTTGCAGCCCCAAAATGCCCCATATCCTATACTCGTCACGCTGTCGGGGATAACGACCTCTGTTACACCCGGTTCCTTGTAGTACTTCTTTAAAACGCCGTTTACTATTTCAAATCCCATGAAAAATGCCTCCATAATAATAATTTTGTTTTCTTTTTCCGGCAGTAATGCCAACGTAATTATATACAGATTTATTCTAACATATTTTTCACTTTATATGCAACTTTGTAATGATAAATTTATGATTCAGTGTAGAATAAACTGTATATCCACGGAACAAAAATACTCCGCAGACATCTTACTTTAGCCTGCGGAGTGTTGAGTAATATTAAAATGTTTTATCTGACCACGTTGACGATGATCCGGATAATGCAGTAAAATCAATAAAGAAGATAATAATCCCTTAGTAGTAACCCAACCCCGTTTTACTGCTATTCTACTGCTAACGGCGGAGTGCCTCCGCGGTCGGTTCGGCACAGTCCACCCCAAGGGCATTTCCTTCGGGCGCAGAAGATGTGGTGTTAAGCCGATAGGCGTTCTCCCGGTGGTGTTTCCTCAAAATAAATACCGCACAAGTCCGTTGGGCAATCTTTGTGCGGTGCTGACTCAGCTCATCATTTTCAGAGGAAAGCTACAAGCGTACATACCAAAGCGGCAATGAATATCATTCCTGAGCCGATGCTGCTGAATACTATCGTCAGTATTTTTGCTGTATTATCATCGGGGAGAAAGACGGACTGCGGATCCTGCGAATCATACATCAGACTGATCTCCTGCCCCTTTGAATATTTCGGCGTACTAGTGCCGAATGGATATGTAAATGTGACTGATTGTCCTGATGATGCTGTGAATTGTATTACAGGGTGCCAGCTTGAATGTCTGGGTTTTGAGCCGCTTTTCAGTACATTATCAATAACTGTGCCGATCGCTTTTGATCTGCATAGCTGACGTTTTTTTCTTACTGAGGAGGATATTCCGATACCGATCAGGAGAAAAATAAGACCG
>CACXDV010000005.1 GCA_902766585.1 uncultured Ruminococcus sp. | reverse complement strand
TTGCTATTTTTGTCCTTTAGTGACATTTAATATAAAATTCATCATATTTTTGTCTTGACATATATATAAAAAAGCATTATACTAAATAATGTAGAAAGAGAATAGAAGGGGTGAAGGAATGAAAGGCTTTAGCAAAGTTTTGAAAATAATCATTCCGTTATTTACCCTCCTGTCATTGGTATCGGGATATATATTTTTCTTTAATCAGGCGCTTCCAATCAAGGAGGCTACCTCCGGATTCGGAGCCTTTGATCTGAGATTTTCCTATACCGCTGATAATGTTATGACTGTTCTTTCTCATTTCAACGGAGAAAGAAACGCAATGTTCCATGAATATTTTAAGTGGGATTATGTATTCTGCGGATGCTATTCCGTAGTTGCCGTAAGTATTCCCATTCTTGTATATATCGGTAATGACAGGCACTATCTTTTCTTCCGTTCGGCTATATTTTCCGCATTGGCAAGCCTTTTCTTCAATATAACGGAAAATATACTTCTGATAAATATTATTGATTCATTTCCTATATTCACCGACGGCGACGCCAATCTTGCATCGGGCATAACCACTCTTAAATGGGCATTCCTTGCAGTATGGGCTGCTTCGCTTATACTCTTCCTTTTTCTTACCCTCGTATTTCCCGGAGATAAGAAAAACAAACAGTGATAATAACATACTCCTTTCTATAAAAATGAATGCTCAGGGCTTCCGTTTATTACGGATGCCCTGAGCATTTTCTATATATTATTCGGTTCGTTTTGCACAGGCAATAGCTAAAGCTCCGGGACCGATATGACAGCCTATGCTGAGTGAAAGCGGAGCTGAATGTATCTCAAAGCCCGGAAATGCCTGACTTATCTCTTCCTTCCAGCTTTCCACATCAAATACGGTCATATTGCAGAATGAAGCATGAAGCGTCATTTTACCCTCGTCAACTATATCCTTGAAGCGCGTATCGAGGTCTTTTTTCATAGCATCGAGCATAGACTGCTTTGCAGCCTTTGTTCCGCGGCATTTTGAATATGCATCAAGCTTTTCGCCCTGGATCTGAAGAACGGGCTTAAGATTCATAACATTGGCAATAAGTGCGCCTGCTGCGGTAACTCTTCCGCCTCTTTTAAGATAGGTAAGCTTATTTACCATTATGTATATGCTTGAAGACGCTGCATCCTCTTCAAGCCTGCGTACTATCTCAGCCGCGCCTATACCCTTATCTGCCATAGCCTTTGCATCTGCGACAGACTGATACTGTGTAACTGATATCCTTCTGTTATCTGCAACAAAAACCTTATCGGGAAAATCAGATGCCACAAGCAGCTTTGCTGTCTGACATGAGCTGCTCAGTGCAGAGGACATCGGGATATATACTATTTCGTCATAATCCTTGAGAATATTGCTCCACAGTTCCGAAAGTTCTCCCGGAGAGGGCTGTGTTGTGGATACTGTTGTACGGTTATCCGACAGCATGGCATAGAATTTATCCCATTTAATATCGAGCTCCTCCCTGTAATCCTGACCGTTTACGGTAAAGGTCATGTGGAGAAGGAATATTCCCATAGCAGCCGCCTCTTTACTTGTAATGCCGCTGTTTGTATCAGTTAGTATCGCTGTTTTAGCCATATTTTCCTCCAAAGCGGGACAGGACAGCCTGTCCTGTATTTTTATTTTATAGTTCCGATATAGCCTGTTATCTCATCTCTCATACGCAGAGCCTCGCGTCTTGCTGCTGCAGCAAATTCCTCCGGAGCACAGCCTTCCTTTTTCCATGCGCACATAATGCCTCTTGAGGAATTGATTATTGCGCCGAGACCGTTTTCATCAAAGGCTGGAGCAACATCCTTTGCTCCTCCGCCCTGTGCGCCGTAGCCGGGAACAAGGAAAAATGTATGCTTGAGAACACTGCGAAGCTCGCCGAGCTGTTCGGGATAGGTAGCCCCAACTACTGCGCCGACTGAGGAATAGCCGTATTTGCCCATAGTATCGGCTCCCCAGCTCTCGCACATATTGCCCATTGTTCTGTATACAGTCACACTGTCATCGAGGATTCTGTCCTGAAGTTCGCCTGATGAGGGATTCGAGGTCTTTACAAGAACAAATATACCCTTATCCTGTGTATTGCAGATTTCAAGGAGGGGCTTTATACCGTCTGTTCCGAGATAGCCGTTTACAGTAAGAGCATCAGTGCCGAAAGCATCTGCTTTCACGCCGTCAATATCGGTAGTGCCGATATGAGCCTTTGCATAAGCCTCCATAGTCGTTCCGATATCATTTCTTTTTGCGTCTGTAATAACGAACATTCCCTTTTCCCTTGCGTATGCGATAGTCTCACAAAGGGTACGGACTCCCTGCCAGCCATACATTTCATAATATGCTGCCTGGGGCTTTACAGCGGGAACGATATCACAAAGCGCGTCAATAAGTCCCTTATTGAAGGCAAGAAGGGCAGCAGCAGCGCCTTCAAGAGTCTTTCCGTGAGCAGCGAATGCCTCCTCCTTGATATATTCGGGGATAAAGTCAAGCTTGGGATCAAGTCCGGCTACTGTGGGATTCTGTTTTGCTCTGATATTTTCAATAAGTCTGTCAAATGACATTTTCAATTCCTCCATTTCATTTTAAAGCTCAGAATAAACTATTTTTCCTCCGCAAACGGTAAGCTTGACCTTTGCGGAAAGAGTAAGTCCCTTGAAAGGGGTATTGCGTGATTTTCCGTGGAGCCTGTCCGGTTCTACAGTCCATTTTTCTTTTGCGTAAAGGAATATATCAGCCGGAGCGCCCACGGAAAGAGTACCCGCCTTGATACCAAGTATTTTTGCGGGATTTGAGGACATCTTTTCAATAAGCTGTGCTTCTGTCAGATAGCCGCCGTCAACAAGGACGGTATAAGCCGCTGCAAATGATGTTTCCATTCCGACAGAGCCGTTCGGCGCGGATACAAAGTCAGACTTTTCCTCAGGTGTATGAGGCGCATGGTCGGTAGCTATTGCATCTATTGTACCGTCACAGAGAGCCTTTATCATTGCAAGCCTGTCCTTTTCGGTACGCAGCGGGGGATTCATACGATAATCAGCGTCCTTTCTAAGAAGCTCCTTTTCGGTAAGCATAAGATAATGCGGAGCTGTTTCAGCCGTGACCTTAACGCCGCGTTTTTTTGCATCCCTTATCATATCGGCTGAGGTATATGTGCTTACATGACATATATGTACAGGCAGATCATAAGCGGCAGCAAGGGAAATTTCCCTCGCGGTTCCCGCATCCTCGGCAGCGCGCGGCATACCTTTTACTCCGAGCATTTCCGATATTTCACCCTCATTTATTTTTCCTCCGGCAAGATAGGGATCCTCACAATGCGCTGTAACGGGAATACCCAGACGGGCTGCGGTCCTCATCGCATCGACCATATAGGCGGTATTCTTTACGGGATAGCCGTCATCAGAAAGCGCGCTGATCCCTGCCTTATAAAGTGCCTCGATATCAGTAGGAGTCTCGCTTTTAAGCCCCTTGGTTATCGCGCCTACGGCATAAACATGAGCATCTGCGCCCTTTGCCTTTTCAAGAATATAGCTTACGGTTTCGGGGCTGTCAACGGCGGGTACGGTATTCGGCATAGCAAGAAGAGATGTCACGCCTCCCGCTGCTGCCGCACGGCATCCGCTCAGTATATCCTCCTTCTGAGTCTGTCCGGGATCGCGGAGATGTACATGAAGGTCTACAAGTCCCGGTGCAGCAGTAAGACCGCTGCCGTCAATAATGCGTGTATCGCTGTCCGGCTCAAACGGCGCGGAAAAAACTCCGTTTTCAATATAGACTGTGCCGTTTGATGAAATATTGTTTTCAGGATCTAAAATAAAGACATTCTTTATAATAAGCTTCATTTTCTGCCTCCTTAATCTTCATCCTCGCCTGCGGAAAACAGCTTTCCGAATGAGCGCTTCAGCTTTTCCTTAAAGCTTGTACCCTTGCTTTCCTCCGGAAGTATATCACCGCTGCCGGGGGCGAATGGATCGAGAGTTCCGTCATTTTCTCCGTTATAACCGCTGTAAAAGCCTTCATCATCCGGCTGAGCGGGTATCGGCTCAGGCTTTGGCTCAGGCTTCGGCGGCATCTTCTTAAGCTGCTCAAATTTCTTATGGTATTCCTCAGCATTTACGCTTTCAAGACGTGGTATTGAGGTGAAAATATTTATTCTCGGAATAACAGGCTCAGGATCTGCACCGTATTCAAATTCAATACCGCTGTCCCTTTCAAAGATATATTCAGGCTCTGCGGGAACAACAGGAGCTTCCTCCGGCTTTTCAGCTTCTGCGGATTCGGTCTTTTCTGCGGGAGCATCTGTCTTTTCTGCTTCTGCGGATTCGGTCTTTTCTGCGGGAGTATCTGTCTTTTCAGCTTCTGCGGATTCGGTCTTTTCTGCGGGAGCCTCTGTCTTTTCTGCTTCTGCGGAT
>CACXDV010000004.1 GCA_902766585.1 uncultured Ruminococcus sp. | reverse complement strand
TCAGAATTTTTTATGAACCCGTAAGACATACATATGCATATGATATTATGGAACAACCATACGAAAGAGGTCATGATATGAAAGAAAGAATCTATATTGTCCGCAGCAGCGACAGCCTTGATGATATTTCCCGCAATACTGGAATTGACATGAAAAAGCTGGCATATTATAACGGAATAAAGGAAAATGATAAGCTCACAGAGGGTGATATACTTCGTCTGCCGTCCGAGGAGATGTATTATACCGTACAAAAGGGAGATACGCTTTACAGCATAGCACGTATGCTTGGAACGACCGTAGGAGAGCTTGCAGAGCTTAACGGCATACCTGATATTGATAAAATATATGCGGGACAGGTACTCAGACTGCCCGCTAAAAAAAATGAAGGCGGTACTGATGCATATACCGTAAAGCGCGGAGATACCCTCTGGAAAATTGCTGAAAAATACGGTGTCACTGTTGCATCGCTTATAAATCTTAATAGACTGAGAAATCCCGATATGCTTTGCGAGGGACAGGTCATACAGTTAAAGAAAAACTAAACCGTTAGTTTAATTGATATTAAATTGGTTTATTAAAAAGGTAATCTGTTGATTGACTTGGTATGTAAATGTGCTGTACAATGGTATCAGTAAGGGGGCATTACAAATGAAAAAAATACTTGTAGTAATCTTATCGGCACTGATACTTTGTACGGCATCAGCCTGTGCATCAAGCGGAAGCTCTGAAGCCTCAGATACAGCCTCAGCTTCATCAGCAGTTTCTACCGTAAGCTCAGAGGAAAGCAAGGCGGAGGAATCCGTTCAAGCCTCCGCTGTATATGAGGAAGATGAGGAGGAAGGAATATCGCTTATCTGCGAAGACAGCGAGCTTAAAACAGAGCTTGAGGATATCGTAAACCAGTTTGAATATGAAGGAATGATCTATATTACAAAGGGCGGAAAAACCTTGGCAGAGTACGCCGGAGGCGAGCCTGAGGACGGAATTGCGGTCGATGCGGAAACGCCTATGCCTGTCGGTTCGGTTTCAAAGCAGTTCTGTGCAGCGGCTATATTAAAGCTTCAGGAGGAAGGCAAGCTCAGCATAGAGGACACCCTGTCGAAGTATTATCCCGAATATACGATCGGCAAGGATATCAAGCTTAAATATATGCTTTCCAACCGTTCAGGAATAACAAACTTCTTCGAGGGAATGGAAAAAGGCATATCAAACGATTATACATATGAACAAAATTCCGAGAACATAAAAAAGATGCTGTTTGAGCATGAGCTTAACTCTGAGCCGGACAGCAAGTTTGAGTATTCAAATTCAAATTTCTTCCTTCTTGCCGACATACTGGAACAGATCACAGGAGAAAAATATGAGGCATATATCAGAAAGAATTTCTTTGAGCCTCTCGGAATGACTCACACCGGCACAATAAACGAAATGCTTGACGGTGCTTCCTTTGCAAAGGGTGCTGTATACAAAAAAATTGATTCCCAGAGGGGACTTACCAAGGGCGCGGGAGATATCCTTTCCACAGGCGAAGACATAACCTTATGGCTTAAAGGACTGTCAGAAGGGAAAATCATCTCTCAGGACAGCTACAAGCTTATGACTGAAAACTATTCCCCCGGAAATGATTACGGCTATGGTCTTTACCTTGTTTACAATGGCGTAGGTCATCCCGGCGCGATAGGTCAGTATACTGCATATGACTTTATCAATACCGATAAGGATTTTACCGTTGTTATCATCAGCTCCACCCTTGACACCTATTCTCTTACAAACCTTGTTCAGCAGCTCATCCTGAAAGTATCGAGTTAAAAATTGTCCTCAATGCGCAATTCAATTATCAATGTGCAATGTACAATGTACAATTGTAGTAATCCTGATTCATTCGGTCGATTTGCTTTTTCAGGAGGTGTAGGTCGTGCAGGTCTATACATAAAGTTTTCTATATAGTATTTTTATATTTTTTGCCTATAAGAGACTTTATAGAAATGACTTACAAAACCTACACCCCTTAATAAACTCTCCACATTTCCTTTTAACCCCTCCGGCTTTTGCTCACTGACGTGAACTATAAGTCCGCCTTCCCTTTTTAACCCCTCCGTCTTTTGCTCACTAACGTGAGCAAAAGCCACCTCCCCTTTCAGGGGAGGCTTTTTTCAGCTAATGAACTTATCAGCCGTGCCATTTC
>CACXDV010000003.1 GCA_902766585.1 uncultured Ruminococcus sp. | reverse complement strand
TTCACCATAATCATGCGACGCTTTATGATGATGCTTGCCGAAAGAATAGCAAAACAAAATGAATGTCAGGCGCTCATTACAGGCGAAAGCCTCGGTCAGGTAGCAAGTCAGACCATAGGCGCGATAGCCTGTACGGATACAGCCTGTGAAATGCCCGTTTTCCGTCCGCTTATCGGTATGGATAAGGAGGAGATAATAACCGTATCACGAAAGATAGATACCTTTGATATCTCCATTCAGCCGTATGAGGACTGCTGTACCGTATTCACGCCAAAGCATCCCCGTACACGCCCCGTTCTGAAAAATGTTCTTGCCGAAGAGGCTAAAATAGATTATGAACCGCTTTTCCATGAGGCTCTCGAAAATCTTAAGATCACGGAAATAAACTGATTCTGATTAAAGGAAGTGACTTTTATGAATACTGAACTGTATTTTCCCCGTGAGGGCAGTTCATATATTCTTACAACAGAGACCGACTTTGACGATACCGTTCAGGAGCTTGCGGAAATTGATATCAATATCACCTACAAAACAGAGGTAAACCTTAATAGGAGCAGTATTCAGGAGGCCCTTAAGGAAACCATTGAAAGTGACGAAAAAATTGATATCGTATTTATTGCCGATGCCCTCGAAACCGATAATGACGATGAAGCAAAAAAGCTTTTTGACGACCTCGGTCTTCAAGGAAGGATAAGCAGGATAACAGCGAGCATGATCTCCCCTGAGGGAACGCTGAGAGCTGTTTCTCTGCCCAAGAATATATCCGACGAGGACAAGGTAAGCCTTGTTACCGTTAAAGGCGCACCGTCAATACACATTGACGAAAAAAATGAGCCTGAAATAAACGAGGACGCAATAAAAGAAGCGGAGGAAAATGAACAGGCCGGCGATGCTCCGAAAAGCAAGCTTACTGCATATTCATGCGCTATGGATAATATCACCATAGTACTTCTTCCGAGAGAGGATTATTCAGGAGTAGATTATTCGACGGCTCTGCAGAAGGTAGCTTCCACTATGCTGAAAAAGCCCAAGAAAAAGACTGCCTTCTGGAAGCGCTTTATCCCCTGCTCCGGCGATACTCCATTTGATGTTATCAGAAAGGTTATACTCCTTGTTGCGATATGCACATTCATAGTATCCTCATGTATGCTGATAAATATTCTTGTCGTGCGCCCCGCTATCAATGACAACACTACAAAAAGCATCCGCAATCTCCTTGTTTCCACTGAGGAAAAGGACGAAAGCGGAAACGAGATAAAGAAAAAGCCTACAGACGGCTCTGAAGGTACACTTGTTGATTTCAGCAAGCTCCTCAGCGAAAACCCCGATACGGTAGGCTGGGTAACAGTTCCGAACACAAAAATAGACTATGTTGTTGTTCAGCCTCCGGAGAATGAAGATCCCGAATACTATCTCTACCGTGACTTCTACGGAAACTATGACAACTACGGCACAGTATTCCTTGACTACCGAAGCGGTCTCAATTCCAAAAATATGATACTTCACGGTCATCATATGCAGGACGGAAGAATGTTTGCAAACCTCAAATATTTCGAGGACTTTGAGTTTTATAAGAAAAATCCCGTATTCACATACAATACCATCTATGAAAAGAGCAAATGGAAGATAATCTCCATTTTCAAGACTAATACACTTGAATCTCAGGGTGATTTCTTCAATTATCTCCGCGGTGATTTCCAGAATGACTACGATTTCCTGAATTTTGTATATCAGGTTCGTGAAAGGTCTATCATTGACTGTCCTGTTACCGTAAATGAAAATGATACTATCGTTTCACTTTCAACCTGTACCTATGACTTCTCTGAATTCAGACTTGTTGTAGTTGCAAGAAAGATCCGTGACGGCGAGGACGAAGCAGTTGACGTTTCAAAGGCAAAACAGAACCCCGATACGCTTTATCCTGATGTATGGTACTACACCTACGGCGGTGAAAAGCCTGATGTAACAAGCTTCCAGGATGCCTACAACAAAAAGAAAATTGACTGGTATGACGGCAAGAGAACAAACTGGTCGGAAAAGGATGATATTGCTCTTTCAAAGGTAGTATCGGAGGTACGCGACAATGCTATCCTCACCATGAAGCAATATATATGGCATCATAAGTATTCCGAGAGGGAAAAGAAGAGAATTACCGATCTGCTGAAAAAGTATATCGAGCTTATGAATAATTCCGATAACTCTGCTGTTATCAACGAGCTTTGCGATAACGCTCTCAAGCAGTTCGAGGAGGAATTCAAGACCATTGACCAGGAAAGCTCCGCTCCACAGGAAAGCAGTCAATCCTCCGCAAACGACCTCAAGCACAAAAAAGAAGTCGCAAAGGTCGAAGTACACAACTCTGTTGCAGGAAATACCTACCGCGCATCTCAGATGAATGAGGTCAATAAGCTCTTTGATAAATATAACGATCTTATTGATAAAGCAGAGACAGTTGAAGAAGTAAATGAGCTTCAAAAAGAAGGTATTGCTGCTCTTGCAAAGATAAAGACAAATGACGAGCTTATAGTCGAGGAAAATTCCAAGCGCGCCGAAGCAAGCAGAAAGGCTGAGGAAAGCAAGCAGGCTGCTGCCGAGGCAAGCAAACGTGCTGCCGAAGAAAGAAGCCGCGCTGCTCAGGAGGAATCAAGACGCGCACAGGAAAGCAGACTTGCAGAGGAAAGCCGCAGAGCTGAGGAAAGCCGCAGGGCTGAGGAAAGCCGCAGAGCAGCCGAAAATGAGCTTAATGAAATCAAGGAATCTGCTATCAGCTTCATTTCCACCTATGTTGACCTGAGCAATTATTATGATGCACAGCAGGCTGAAATCGAGTCAATTGTCAACAGATATACGGACAGCATACACAATGCATCTAACCAGAGCGAAGTTGACAGCCTTAAATCCAATGCGGAAGCAGATCTTGACGCTGTCAAGACTGCCGCACAGATAGATGAGGAAACTCAGTCTCAGGAGCCTGTTGAAAACTCAGAACCGCAGGAACCAACAGAAGAACCGGAAAGCCCGGAGGACTAAAAAATGCTTTATGAGATCATATTCTATCATTCGGGCAAAACGGCAGAGCTTCAGAATATAATTAGCAGCGGACTCTCTCCCCTGTCCCTTGATCTCAGGGGAGCCTGCGCTGCCGCTGATGCAAAAGAGCTTTCGGATTCACTTGCCGCCGCCGGAAAGCGCAGAAAGCTTATTTTTGTAGCAGGCGGCGCTGCCGAGGGCGCAAACAGCCCCGCTGAGATCATCAAAAAAGTACTTAAACCTAAAAAGGGCAGTCTGAATGAAGAAAAGCTTATCCTTGACAAAGCTGAGGGCATAATTATGACGGTCGGCGAACAGACTATCATTCTTCTTCCCGATGACACGGAAACCGTAAATTCCCTTATCCCCGCAATTCAGAAAAAACTATCCGAAATTTATCATATCAAGAACGACAGCATTGATCCTCCTGATATGGATATCGTTATAAAGGAGCTGGATGAACAAATGGCAGGAACAAACAGAGTAAAGGTCACCCCTTCAGGTTCGACCGCTGAAAAAACTAAAGCCGCCTCACTTAAAAAAATCAAGGTGACTATCGCAATACTTCTTATCCTCGCCGCTGTTCAGCTCGGCGCTGCCTCCTACCTTTTCATAACACACCTCTGAATCAATGTACAATGTTCAATGTGCAATGTACAATGTTCAATGTTCAATTGTGGTATTCCTTATTCATTTTGCTGTTTTATTTCTATAGCACAAAGCAATTTTTAAATAGAAATAATTTTAGCAACAAAAGAACCACTAAAGAAATAGCTTAACATATTACTGAACTTGAAATTCCGCAAAAGTTTTTTCGCGCAACAGAAATAGAATAGTTACCGAACTAAAGCGCGAACCGACCGCGGGGGCACCCCGCCGCGTGTGATTTAGTTACTGAAATTTGGGAATTGAACAGGTATAATCTGAGTATACTAAATATGCAGAAAGGATGCGTGTTAAAATGAGCGAACTTAAAGTAACAAAGGAAAACTTCAAAGCTGAGGTGCAAAATTCGGATAAAACCGTACTTCTTGATTTCTGGGCTCCATGGTGCGGACCTTGCCGTATGCAGGCTCCTATCCTCGAACAGTTTGCACAGGCTCATCCCGAAATCAAGGTCGGTAAGGTCAATGTCGATGAAGAACAGGAACTTGCAATAAACTTTAATGTAATGAGCATACCAATGCTCGCGGTTTTCAGGGATGGAAAAATGGTAAATCAGACTGTCGGTCTGCATAGCCTCGATCAGCTCGAAAAATTTGTTAAATAACAATATACGGCTGCTGTATAAAATGTACGGCAGCCGATTTTTTGTTATCATTTTTTACAGTTCAGCAAAATGTACATTGTATTGTACAGTATTCCTTTTTGCTGCTTGAAATAAAAATAAAAATATGATATTATCTTTATAAAGTTCAGAGGACGGAGGGATAACTTATGAAAAAGGATGAAATAATTTCTGTAAAATCCACACTCGGCAAAACAAGAAAAAAGCCTGAACCCAAGGGAAGAAAGCATAACGAAATAAATTTTAACGAGGATAATACCGAGGGACTCAGAAAGGCTATGGTAATTCTTCCTATTGTGATAATAGGTATCATTGTTGTCGCTCTTATCGTGGGGATAAATCAATATACCTCAACACTTGCGGGTATGAATATGTCCTCTGAAACCGAAAGCAGCACCGACGAAGCTAAATGTCTTGACGATAAAAAGCTTCTTATGATAGTTTCACCCGACAGTCCGCTTCCGTCCGATTATAAAACCGACCTTATCAGCTATGACGGTCAAAGGGTTGACAGCGGTATCCTTGATGACCTTAAAAAAATGATCGAGGCCGCAAACAGGGATGGTATCTCCCTGAAAATAGTTGAGGGCTATGTTTCCGCCGAGGTACAGCATGAAAGATATATGGATGAGGTCAGACAGCTCATGGCGAGAGAGGGCTACGGCGAAGCAAGGGCTATGGAGGAGGCAGAAAAAACTGTTCCAATGGAAGATCACAGTGAGCTTCAAAGCGGTCTTGCAGTAAGATTCGGTTCGCTTAAGGGCTCTGATTTCGAGCAGACAGAGGAATATCGCTGGCTGTTCAAAAATTCAATAAAATACGGATTCATTCTTCGTTATCCCGAGGGTAAGGAATTAAGTACCGACTTTTCTTTTGATCCCACACATTTCAGATATGTTGGTATTGAAAACGCCTCCCGTATGCGTTCACTTAATATGACTCTTGATGAATATGTAACCTACCTTAATTCAAGAGACTAATGCCCATCGGCGCGGTGCCCCCGGCGC
>CACXDV010000002.1 GCA_902766585.1 uncultured Ruminococcus sp. | reverse complement strand
TCCAGCTCAAAGAGGAGTACAAAAAACTCAGTGACAAATACTCAGCCTACAAAGAAAAAGGTCTTAGCCTTAATATGGCAAGAGGCAAGCCCGGTGCAGAACAGGTTTCTCTTTCAAATGATATGCTGGGTGTGATAAATGATTCAACCTCATTCAAAACTGAGGATTGCCCAGATGTACGCAACTATGGTTGTCTTGATGGTATTTATGGTGCAAAAAAGATCTTTGCTGATATTCTCGGTGTAGATCCTGAAAATATTTTTGTAGGCGGCAACTCAAGCCTTAATATGATGTTTGATACAATTGCCTGCCTTATGGAACAGGGTGCCGGCGACAAGCCCTGGAATCAGCAGGGTACTATAAAATTCCTCTGCCCCGTTCCCGGCTATGACAGACATTTCGGTGTTACACAGTATTTCGGCATTGAAATGATAAACGTACCCATGACCGAAAACGGTCCCGATATGGATGAGGTCGAAAAACTCGTATCCTCAGACGCTTCTATCAAGGGTATCTGGTGTGTGCCGAAGTATTCAAATCCCCAGGGTATAACCTATTCTGATGAAACTGTACGCCGTTTTGCAGCTCTCAAACCTGCTGCAAAGGATTTCCGCATAATGTGGGACAATGCTTATGTTATCCATGACATCAACGGCACCCCCGACAAGCTTCTCAATATTTTTGATGAAGCAAAGAAAAACGGAAATGAGGACATGATCTTTGAATTCTGTTCAACCTCAAAGATCACCTTCCCCGGCGCAGGCGTTGCAGCAGTCGCAGCAAGTCCCGCTAACCTCGCTCTTCTGAAAAAGAGATATAACTTCCAGACTATCGGCTATGACAAGATCAATATGCTCCGTCATGTGCTTTATTTCAAAGATCTGGACGGCGTACTTGCTCATATGCAGAAGCACAGAGCAGTTCTTGAACCCCGTTTTAAAATGGTTACAGATATGCTCGCTTCTGAGCTTTCCGGTCTCGGTGCAGCTTCATGGACAAACCCCAACGGAGGTTATTTTGTAAGCGTTGATGTTAATGAAGGCTGTGCAAAGCGTGTAGTTGCTCTTTGTAAGGAAGCCGGTGTTATCCTTACCGGTGCCGGAGCAACTTATCCCTATGGCAAGGATCCCAAAGACAGCAATATCCGTCTTGCTCCCACATATCCCCCGCTTGAAGAGCTTAAAGTCGCTATGGAGGTATTCTGTACCGCTGTTAAGCTTGCCACTCTCGAAAAGCTTATCTGAAATAAATAAAAATACTGCTGTATCGTCACAAAACGGTACAGCAGTTTTTTATTCAAGTATTATTATTTACGGCTTCTGCCGTGCTTTTTTGCATTCTGAGCAGAAGCATAGGCTTTGTCCTTTTCGGTCAAGGTCACAGGCATATTAACAGCCTTATAATTTATCAGCGCCCTTACAAACCACGGATGCTTTTCCGTAAATTCAGTTTCAAGCTCGGGATGCTTAACAATATAGTCCTCCTGCTGCTTTGCATAGAAGCCTGCTCCTGTAAGGAAGAACAGAATAATATATGCTACTATTGTAAATACAGCCCCTAAAGCTACAAAGGGATATACCATAAGCATTATTATGCTTAAACAGCCGACCGAACAGATAAGACCGTAAACATTCTTTGTATGACCTTTTTTATTGAATACGGTAATGAAAAATCCGATGACAGGAAGGAATACAAGCATATAGATAAGAAGTACACTGGTAACAAGACCGCCGATCTCACCGTTATCGGCTCCGTTGACATTTCCGTCGAACATCAGCTCAAGCTCTGAGCGCGTGATCGTAACCGTTGCACAAAGCGTCTTCTGAGCCTCAAGCATCGCCTGATTCAGAGCCTTTACAGATTCATCGGTATAAAGCCTTCTGTCAACATTTCTGCCTTCCTCAATAAGACTGATAAGCTCCTTGGCATCTACGCCCTCATCAGGATGATACTGCCAGTCATAACGCGCTGTCGGAACAGATAATACCTCCTCCTGATATTCATCAAGCTCATCCGCCTCAACAGGCTTGTCTTTAAGTCCATCAAGCGCCTTCTGCATATTCTTTGCAGAAGTATCAACTTCCTCCTGAGTTGAATAGAAAAGATAAGCCTCTGACCTGTTCGTGGTTATATTCAGATCCTCGGTAATGTAAAAGCTTGCGGTTATGAATGGGGATGTCATCATAAATATTATCAGTACATATACCCATATCATCGTTATTCTGATCATATGCGAGGGTGTACGCAAAAGCTTTTTTTTCTTCTTTTTCGGCGGTACTGCTTTCTTCTCAGATGATGCTCCCTTCTTTACCTCAGCCCCGGTCTTTTCATTGTCTGTTTTTTTATTCATTATTCCTTTTCCCTTTCAAAAAGCCTCATTTAGTGCTGAATTTTTCCTTATAGCTGTCAATTGACTGCTGTATTATCTCTATTGCCTCATCACGTCCTCTTACCTCGTCAACAACAGTCTCCTTATTCTCAAGCGCCTTATATACTGAGAAGAAATGAGTCATTTCATCGAAAATATGCTTCGGTATCTCGGCAATGTCCGTATAGGTGTTATATGTAGGATCGTTAAACGGAATAGCGATTATCTTATAGTCATTTCTTCCGTTATCAAGCATGGTGATATAACCGATAGGATAACACTCTACCAGTGTAAGCGGATAGATCTTTTCAGAGCAAAGAACAAGAACATCAAGCGGATCAAGGTCGTCTGCATATGTACGGGGAATAAAACCATAGTTTGCGGGATAGTGTGTCGAGGTGTAAAGTATACGGTCAAGCTTTAAAAGACCGCTCTGCTTATCAAGCTCATACTTTGCCTTGCTGCCCTCCGGGATCTCGATAACACACATGAAATCCTCTGCCGTAATTCTTGATGAATCCATATCATGCCATATATTCTGCATATTTGTCGTCTCCTTTGACGTATTTTTTATAAGCCGACAGATATTTCCGCCCTGCTTATTATTACTCGATAATTATAACACATATCATTGCAGATTTCTATACTTTTTATCAAATTTGACTAAATTAGTATAAAAAAGAAGAACTGCCGCATTATTTCAATACGACAGTTCATAAAATCATTCTTTAGCAAGCTCCACACCGGACTTTTTTTCGGTTTTGCTGCTCTTTTTCTTTTTTGAATTTTTTTCGGAGTTTTTCTTATCGCTGTGGTTCTTCCACATAACCCAAAGGGGAACTGCAATACAGATAGATGAATAGCAGCCTGAGATCAGACCGATCATCATCGGAAGCGCAAAGCTGATGATAGAATCAATATTGTAGATAAGCGATACTACAAGAACCGAACCGATAGCAGCCATTGTTGTAATGGTCGTGCATATTGTTCTTGTAAGACACTGGTTCATACTTGCATTTGAAACCTCTGCTGTTGTAGCCTTTGGTCCCATCTTTCTGCGGTTCTCACGGATACGGTCATAAATAACGATAGTATCATTTACTGAATAACCGAGTATCATAAGAACAACTGCTATGAAGTTATCATCAAGAGCCATATTGAACATAGCAAATACAAAGTATACTATGATAAGGTCATGTACAAGAGCAACGACTGCCATAACGCCTGCTGACATACCGCCTATCTTCTTGAAACGAATTGCTACATATGTGATAATGAGCACTGCTGCAAGAATTACAGCGGCAAGGCATTTGAAGAAGAAGTTTGCGCCCTTTGATGCGTCAACTGATGAGGATTCCTCAACGATAAAATTATTATCAGGGAATGCCTTTGTGAGCGCATCTGTTACTTCATTCTGCTCGTCAACTGTGAGAGCCTTTGAATTGGTAAACTCAAGGGATACCATATGGCTGTTGGCATCAGAAGAAGCAAGGTTTTCGGCAAATGTAAAGGAAATAGTATCCTTTGTTGCTTCCTGTGCAACATCGGTGATCTGCTTTTCTGTAAGGTCACCGCTGTAGCTGTACTTTACGATAGTACCGCCTGTAAACTGGATATCAACTCTTGTATGGATAAGAAAGATGTTAAGGATAAGACATATCAGCATTATACCGAGTGAGATACAAAAGAAGATCTTTGATTTTTTAATAAAATCTATATGGAATTTCTGTCTCATGATTTCTTCTTACCTCCGTACAAGCCTTTATTTCTCAGGAACTTGAGACCTGAGATCGAGCGGAGCATCAGTCTGGATGCAAATACGCCCATGATGAAGTTGGCAATTACACCTACAAGGAGTGTATAGCCGAATGCGTAAATCAAGCCTGTGGTAGATACACCGAAAATAGCTGAGAAGATATTTGCGGGACCGAATACAAGAATAAGGATAACTGCAACTATGATGATCGTGATATTACCGTCAATGATAGCTGACAGAGAGCTCTTTGTACCGTTTGCGATACAGCCGTCAAGCGTCTTTCCTGTCCAGAGCTCATCCTTGATTCTTTCAGCCGTTATGATATTAGCGTCAACGCCCATACCGATAGAGAGTATCATACCGGCTATACCGGGAATTGTCATTGTAAAGCTCGGTATAAATGTGAAATAACCCGAAACAGCCATGATCGATATGGAAAGCTGACCGAGAAGAGCAATAAATGCTACAAAACCGGGTACTCTGTACATTATCAGCATAAACAGGAAAATAAAGCACAGTGCAGCAACAGAAGCAATACCCATAGCCTGCAGTGCATAGGTTCCGAGTGAAGGACTGATCGTACCGTAGCTTTCTATCTTCAGGTTGAAGGGAAGCGCACCGGCATTGATCTTATTTGCAAGAGAGGTAGCCTCCTCTGCTGAAAAACCGCCGTTGCTGCCGCCCTCGATATAGCAGTTACCGTCGCTGATAACGCTGTTTACTGAGGGGGCTGATATACAGGTATCATCCATCCATATACTGATCGTCTGATTAAGATATTTAGTTGTAGCATCCTTAAACTTTGTCTTACCGTCTTCGGTAAACTCAAGGTTTACAACTATAGGATGCTCACCCTTGGAATCGGTGATAGTGCTTACATAAGCTCTTGTTACATCACTGCCTGTAAGAAGCTCCTCGCCGTCCTGAGTCGAACCGCCGCGGAATACCATCTTTGCAGTTGATGCAAGCTCTTTGATAGCCTCACCGGGATCATAATTTTCTTCATCTGATTTCCATGGGAAGCGTACTGTGATCCTGTCATTTGTAAAATCGGGATACAGCTCATAGTCTGTGACGTTCTGATTTACAAGACGAAGGTCGATAATTGATTTTACCGCGTTCATCTGATCATCCGATGCGTCAACACCGTCCTCGGGTGCGAAGACTGCTTCTACGCCGCCCTTAATGTCGATGCCCCATCGTATATCCTGAATACCCTTGATATAGGTGATAGTATAATCTCCATACTCGCTGTATATACCAAACACTGAGGTATATGTAAATGCAAGTATCAGGATAAATACGACGAAGAACACCCATTTGCCTATTCGTTTCATTTGGGATCCTCCATTTTAATTCATTATTCTGCCAAAACAGCCTCATATATCCAACTGACAGCAGGATAAAAGCAGCTTTTGACAAAACACATCAATGATAATTATATAATTTTCAGCTAAAAATGTCAATCATTTTTTAAAAAACTGTCAGTATGCCCCAATATTAAGTCATTTTTTTAACACACACTGAAATATTTAAAAATCATGTGATTTCGTTGACATATTTTGATAGGAAGTATATAATAAATTTATATTTTCAGAAAAGGAGATGTCAGCATGGGAATTCTTGACGATGTTAAATCCACTGTCGGCAATGCCGCTAAGGATGAAAATGTCAAAAATACTGTAAAATCCACTGTCAGCAATGCCGTAACAAAGGCTGCAGGCGACAAGGTGGATGAAAAATGTGTTAAGGATACTGTTAATACCGTTGTTGATGAGGCTGCCAAATTTGCCGGAAACAAATTCGGAACTAAATGATCCTGATTAAAAAGCCGACTGTTGTATTATTTTACAGCAGTCGGTTTTTTATGTATATTTATTTCAGATAAGAGTACGGCCGTCACAGTATTTGCAAAGCAGCATATCTCCTCCTGCCTCCTTGAATATCGGAGGGAGATATTTTTCCGTCTGAGTGATACAGCGCGGATTCGTACATCTGTTAAAGGGGTGAGTAGGCATAACTCTCGGTGAAAACTCCCTCTTTGAGCCTTTAAGCATAGAAAGCATCAGTGCCATTCTTCCGTACATTCCGTATACGGTCTGAATAAAATACTTTGCCCTTTCATCATAGTCAACCTCAACATCTATCTCGTCTACCCTCGGAAGCGGGTGGAGTATTCTCATAGACTTCTTGGCAGTTTTCAGCTTCTGCTTATCCAGTACAAATACGCCGTCCTGTTTTTTGTATTCCTCCTCACTCGAAAATCTTTCCCTCTGTATCCTTGTCATGTAAAGCACATCAAGCTCAGGCATGGCTTCTGAAAGACTTGTCACCTCTTCATAATTACATTCTGAGGCATTGATAATATCCTTTATATACTGGGGTACGGAAAGCTCAGGGGTAGATATCAGAATAAACCTGTTGCCCTTGAAGGTAACCATTGTTTTTATCAGGGAATGAACTGTTCTGCCGTTTTTCAGATCTCCGCAAAGTCCTATAACAAGGTTGTCAAGCCTGCCCATTTCATTGTAAAGGGTAACTAAATCAGTAAGCGTCTGAGTCGGATGAAGATGTCCGCCGTCACCTCCGTTTATTATCGGTACGGGAGAATACATGGCGGCAGCCGCGGCTGTTCCCTCACAAGGATGCCGTATTGCAATAATATCAGCATATCCGCCGATAACGGTAACCGTATCCTTAAGGCTCTCTCCCTTAGCAACAGAGGAATTCTGAGGATTGTCAAAGCCGATTATCGTTCCGCCGAGTCGAAGCATTGCAGTCTGGAATGACATCTGTGTACGAGTAGAAGGCTCATAGAAAAGCGTTGCAAGTATTTTGCCCTTACAAGCATCACTGTAATCCTCCGGCCTTGACTTGATCTCATTGGCAAGCTTTATTACATCCATAAGCTCATCATGAGAAAGGTCTGTGAGATCTACAACATTCTTTGTTTTCATAGCTTTTCCCCTTTTTTATTTAAAAACTCTTGTTTTTTTCTGCAAATAAAGCCTGCCGATAAACCGACAGGCTCATTGAATTATTTGTTATTAAAAAGTGAGATAATATCCATATATGACTCATCACTGTCACCGCTGCTTGAAGGTTTGGGCTGTGCAGCAGGTCTTGTCTGCTGAGCAGGAACTGATGTATTCGCATTAGGATATGTAGTATTTGCATTAGGATAAGCAGTGTTTGCATTGGGATATACAGGCGCAGCGGGCTGAGGAGCCGGCTGTGTCTGAGCAGCAAAGGGATTATATGCGGGCTGCTGAGGCTTATTGAGATTTGTCTGCTGAGGCTTATCCTGCGGTCTTGTAACAGCTCCGAAACGATTAGGATCATTTCTTACAGCGGAATTGCCGTACTGAAAGGGTGAAACAGGCTTCTTATCCTCCTTCTTGCCGGGAACCGGAGCATATGAATCAGTTGTGGGGAAACCTGTAGCGATAACGATAACGCTGATAGTATCCTCCATCTCCTCATCAAGAGCAGCACCCCAGATAATAAGTGCATTTTCATCAGCCTGCTCTGAGATCATTGTGGAAGCCTCCTGGATCTCATCAAGTCCGATATCGGGAGAAGCCTTGATATTAACGATAACGCCCTTTGCACCCTGAATTGATGTTCCGAGAAGCGGGCTGGAAATAGCATTCTGAGCAGCGATCTTTGCCTTATCCTTACCGGATGCAATGCCAATACCCATAAGAGCATAGCCTGCATCTCTCATTACTGATGTAACATCTGCAAAGTCAAGATTTACTATACCGGGGATAACGATAAGATCAGTAATGCTCTGTACGCCCTGACGGAGTACATCATCAGCAGCAAGGAATGCATTCTGGAGAGTGATCTTCTCCTCGCTGATATGCTTAAGTCTTTCATTAGGAATAACAATAAGTGAATCTACATGCTGCTTAAGTCTGGAAATACCGTTTTCAGCCTGATCCATTCTGCGCCTGCCTTCAAAAAGGAAGGGAGTTGTAACAATACCTACTGTGAGGATACCCATTTCCTTTGCTACCTCGGCAACGATAGGAGCTGCACCGGTACCTGTTCCGCCGCCCATACCGGCAGTAATAAATACCATATCTGTTCCCTTAAGCACCTCGGCGATCTGCTCCTTGCTCTCCTCGGCAGCCTTCTCGCCTACCTCCGGCTTGGAGCCTGCACCCTTACCATGAGTGATCTTCTCACCGATCTGCATCTTCATTGTTGCTTTTGAGCGATTAAGTGCCTGCTGGTCGGTATTGACAGAAATAAATTCTACTCCGGAAACATAGTCCACCATTCTGTCGATAGCGTTTCCGCCGCCGCCGCCGACACCTACAACTTTAATGTTTACGATTCCGTCAATTTCATTGCTTTCATATTCGTAAGGCATTATAATACTCCCTTCAATTACATCCGTAAAACCCTCGGGCATTACAGAATTTCTTTAGTTAATTATACAACTATTTATTAATTTACCACTTTTCGCCCTCAATTTCAATATCTCAGGGCAATTTTTAACCATATTTATTATTTTAATTCATGTTTAACGATTATTTCTATTTTTTTTATGCAAAACTACTATTTTATTATTAGTTTATGTATAGTCATATCCGCCGTCATCATTTCCGCCGTCATCATATCCGCCGTCGACATTTCCGCCGTCATCGTTTCCGCCGTCATCATATCCGCCGTCATCATTTCCGCCGTCATCATATCCGCCATCGT
>CACXDV010000001.1 GCA_902766585.1 uncultured Ruminococcus sp. | reverse complement strand
GGCTTTGAATGCCAGATAGTATCGGCATAATCTCTGATAGAGCGGTCGGAAGCGAATCGGCCTGCCTTTGCGATATTGATAAGAGACATTTTGTTCCATGTGTTCTTTTCAACATAAAGACGGCTTGCCTTCTGCTGTGTATTTGAATAATCCGCAAAATCAGCAAGTACCATATAGGGATCCACTGTTGAAAGTGAATTTGCGATATCATTGAATCTTTCGCCGAATTCGCTGCGGATACCGTCAACTGCAGCCCTGATGACATGGTTGTTGTTATAGGGAACGCCGGGATTGTAGCCCTGCTTTTTGAGCTGATTTACCTCGGGTGTAGTCATACCGAAGATAAGTGCGTTATTGTCGCCGACAACATCATGTATCTCGACATTTGCGCCGTCAAGAGTACCGAGTGTAATAGCACCGTTTATCATGAACTTCATGTTTGAGGTACCTGATGCTTCTGTTCCTGCAAGGGAGATCTGTTCGCTGATCTCGGCAGCGGGGATAAGCTTTTCAGCGACTGAAACGCGGTAGTCTTCAAGATAGATGACCTTGAGTTTCTTGTTTACACGGGGATCGTTGTTTATCTTATCTGCAAGAGCAACAATAAACTGGATTATCTGCTTTGCAAAATAGTAGCCGGGAGCAGCCTTTGCGCCGAAGATATAGGTCTTGGGCTTGTAGTCGGCATCCGGGTTGTCTCTGAGCCACTGATATGTGCTGTAGATGTGGAGCGCATTGAGGAGCTGGCGCTTATACTCATGCAGACGCTTGACCTGTACGTCAAAGATAGAATTGGGATCAACCTTGATACCGTTGTTTTCAAGAATGTATTTTGCCATTCTCTCCTTGTTTTCCTTCTTGATTACAGCAAGCTTTGCAAGAACTACGGCGTCATTCTTATAAGCCATAAGTCCCTCAAGAGCGTTTGCGTCCTTTATGAATTTGTCGCCGATAAGCTCGGTGATAAGCTTTGCAAGACCGGGATTGGACTGATTGAGCCAGCGTCTGTGAGCGATACCGTTGGTGACATTTTTGAATTTCTCAGGTGTAACGGTATAGAAATCATTGAATACGCTGTCCTTGAGGATCTCACTGTGGAGCTTTGAAACGCCGTTTACGGAGTGAGAAGCAATTACTGCAAGGTTAGCCATTCTAACTATTCCATAGTTGATGATAGCCATTCTGCCTATCTTCCAGCTTTCGACATTGAGCTGGTTCATTTCCTCACAGAAGCGGCGGTTGATCTCCTCAACGATCTGATAGATACGGGGGAGCTTTCTCTGGAACAGCTCTACCTGCCAGCATTCAAGAGCCTCGCTCATTACTGTGTGGTTCGTATAGGCAATAGTTCTTGTAACGATATCCCATGCCTTATCCCATTCGTAGCCACATTCGTCGAGCATTATTCTCATAAGCTCCGGAACGGCGAGAACAGGGTGAGTATCGTTAAGGTGAATAGCTACTACCTCGGGAAGATTATCAAGTGAATTGTAATTCTTAAGATGACGCTGAATGATATCCTGGATCGTAGCTGAAACAAGGAAATACTGCTGGCTGAGACGAAGGCTCTTACCCTCTGAGTGATTATCCTCGGGGTAAAGTACTCTTGTAATGCTTTCAGCGAGAGCCTTCTGCTCCATAGCTCTGATATAGTCGCCCGAATTAAAGAGCTTCATATCAAAGTTATCGGAAGTTGCCGCCCAGAGTCTCAGACGGCTGATACCCTTTCCGTCATATCCGGGAACGAGCATATCATAAGGTGTAGCGATAATTTTTGTGGGATTCTCCAGCTCGATAGAATGATAATTCTCGTGCCAGGTCTCATTTATTTTTCCGTCGAAATAAACGGGGATAGACTTTTCGGGATGAGCCTGAAGCCATACCGAACCGCCGGGAAGCCAGAAATCCGGAAGCTCTGTCTGCCAGCCGTCTACCAGCTTCTGACGGAAGATACCGTATTCATAGCGCAGAGAGTAGCCCATTGCGCTGTATTTCTGTGTTGCAAGTCCGTCAAGGAAGCAGGCGGCAAGTCTGCCGAGACCGCCGTTTCCGAGACCTGCATCAGGCTCCTGCTCATATATATTTTCAAGCTTGATATTAAGACTTTGAAGAGCCTGTGCGACAGTCTCCTCAAGACCTAAGTTGTAAAGGTCATTTTTAAGGGAACGTCCCATAAGGAATTCCATACAGAGATAGTAAACGGTTTTGCTGTTCTGCTTAACGGCAGAAGCGGTAAAATCCTTATGCTCCTGTCTCATGATATCGCGCAGCATAAGAGCGACTGCTTTGTAATAATGCTCATCTGTAGCATCTGTAGGTGATACACCGAAATTGTGTGAAAGCTTTGCGATGATAAGCTCTCTTGCCTCGCTCGGTGTCAGCTTGGACTTTGACATGGTAAAACCCCCTCCTGTTAATTGTATCCATATCCTCTTGAAATGAGGAACAGGCTTTTTTATTGATGTATATTTGGTGCTAAAAAAGCCGTTCTGAAAACAATTCCTACCTATTATACAGCATATACAAGAGAATTTCAACTAATTTTTGAGTATTGGCTTGTATTTATTATAAAAAATATAAAAACAAAGGTCATTTCTTGTTCAATGTGGAGAAAAACGTTTTTTTAAAATAAACGAAATAAAAAATATTATGCTGAAATATGCTTTAATAATGATGCAAAATGTATTATAATATATTCGATATTTATTGTCAGAGGTGTTTTTTATGGAAAATGAAGCAAAAAACCGAGTAAAGATAGACATAGCGGGAACTCATTTTACCGTTGTCAGCGAGGAGGGCGAGGAATACACCCGCGCTGTTGCAGACAAGCTGAATGAGGAAATCAAGAATGTCCGCAAGGCAGCGCCAGGACTGTCTCTTTCTGCTGCCGTCATGCTTACGGCGCTTAATCTTTGTGATACTATGACAAAGGCGGAGGAGGATGCCGACAGACTGAGAAAGCAGGTAAGGGAATATCTGAGCGAGGCGGAGAAATACCGCAGCGAATGTTCGGAAATGGCTGCCGAAAATGCAAAGCTCAAGCGCGATATAGAGATATACCGTCAGCGTCTCGGTGATAAAGGCAGAAACAGCGAGCCTGCTCCTGTATCGCCTGCTATAAGAACGGTAAGAAAGACGAATTCCGAAGAGGCAGGAGATGATTCTGCCGAAAGCGGTATCTATTTCGGAAACGGTAATAAAAAGCCTTGAGCGGGGAAGGAATTACTATGTCAGGACTTGAAATATTGGCTCCTGCCGGTGGTATTGATTCGGTAAAGCCGGCAGTAAGAGCGGGTGCGGATGCGATATATCTCGGCGCGTCCTCCTTCAGCGCAAGGTCATCGGCGCATAATTTTGACAGAGAACAGCTTCTTGAAACAGTCCGCTATTGTCACAGAAACGGAGTGGCAGTTCATCTTGCCTGCAATACGCTTGTGCATGATGATGAGATAAAGTCTGCAATGGAGCTTCTGGAATATGCCTGCAGTATAGGAGTTGATGCGCTTATAATGCAGGATGAGGGGCTTATCTCACTTATCAGACGTGCTGCTCCGGAAATGCCGGTACATGGTTCAACGCAGATGTCTGTCCATACTCCCGCAGGCGTCGAGCATTTGTATAAGCTTGGTCTGACGAGGGCAGTCTTATCAAGAGAGCTTTCCCGTAAGGAAATTGAGGAAATAGCAAAAAACTCACCGATAGAGCTTGAGGTTTTTGTACATGGAGCCTTGTGCATGAGTGTTTCGGGACAGTGCTATTTCAGCGCGATGCTCGGTTCACGAAGCGGAAACCGGGGAGCCTGCGCCCAGCCATGCCGTCTGCCTTTTTGCGTAAAGGGAGGAAACGGCCATGACCTGAGCCTGAAGGATCTGTCAATAATAGGCTTTCTTCGTGAATTAAGGGATATGGGCATAGCCTCGGCGAAAATCGAAGGCAGGATGAAGCGTCCGGAATATGTTGCTGCGGCTGTTGCTGCCTGCAGGCAAAGTCTTGATACGGGAAGCGTATCACCGGAGCTTTATGAAAGGCTTCAGGCTGTATTTTCGCGTTCGGGCTTTACTCAGGGCTATTATGAGGGAAGGCTCGGACCGGATATGTTCGGCATACGTTCAAGGGAGAATGTTCAGGCAGCGGATACGGCGGTATTCGGTTCCATACATGAATTATATAAAAACGAAAGACAGCATATACCTGTTGATATGAGGCTTGAGATAAAGGAAAATACCGAAAGCGTTCTTACTGTATCCGACAGGGACGGAAATACCGTTACGGTGAAGGGAGCTGTCCCTGAAAAGGCTCTTAAAACGCCTCTTGATGAAGAGCGATGCATGAAGAGCCTGTCAAAAACGGGAGGAACACCTTATTATCCCGCAAAAACGGAAATACATATCTCAGAGGGAATGACAATGCCCGTGTCGGGGCTTAATTCTCTGAGGACACAGGCTCTTGATTCTATTTCGGAGCTGAGGGAAAAAATACGTCCTGTTCCGTTTTCTTCTGTTCCGGTACAGCGCG